>NZ_FZQY01000004.1:0-300000 GCF_900199585.1 Helicobacter sp. 'house sparrow 1'
AACAGTGAGCAGGATGCATTAAAACAAAAAGATCAAATGCAAGGCATATTAAAAGAATTAAATTCAAATGCTAATGTGATTGTAGTGGAATAAGTTTTAAACCCTAACTCTAAAAATAAGAGTTAGGGTAGAAATAATTAAACTCAAACAATCAATCAAGGAGGGAAAAAACTAAAAGATGCAATGCATCAATGTTCTTTAAAATAAAGAGAAATCTTTCTTTCTCTTGCCACCACTTAATTTTTTTCTTTTTTTATTTTTTAAAGATTTTTTTAAAACAAATCTTTAGCAAGTTACACAACAAACTATACAACAAAATATGCTTTTTTGAAAGTTTTGGCATATTCATAATGAACTCCTGTTAAGTGGTGGTAGGAGAGGGAAAAAATATTACTATCTTTAAAATTATTTGTTCCATTTTTTTATTCTAAAACTATTACCAATTACCAAAAGCGAACTAAAACTCATACTTAAAGCCGCAAACAAAGGAATAATAAAACCACAGAGTGCAAGAGGTATCATCAGGATATTATAAATAATACTAAGCACGATATTTTGCTTAATTATTCTATAGGTTTTATGTGAAATTCTAAAAATCTTATTTAAAGAAGTCAGGCTCTGATCCAAGATTATGACATCTGAAGCAAGGGATGCAATACTATTTTGGGTATTAAAGGCTATACCTATACTACTTTTACTTAGAGCCAAAGAATCATTGATTCCATCCCCTACCATAATGGTTATAATCCCTTGATCTTGATACTTTTGAACAAAATCTGCCTTTTGCATAGGTAGAAGGTTAGAATAATATTTATCAATTCCTAAACTTTTTGCAATAGATGCAACACTTCTTTCATTGTCTCCACTTAGCAAGGCAATATTTGGGAATTGATGGCGGATACTTTCAATAATGGGTTTAGCATCTTCTTTTAGAGAATCCTCTAATAAAAAAATTGCACATAATTTCTTATCAAGAGCAAACCCAAAATTAGTAAAGTTCTTTAAATCAAAATCTCCAATTTCAACTCCCTTTTCTTTTAAAAATAATAAACTTCCTCCAATTAACTCTCTACCATCGCTAAATCCTATAATCCCTCTTCCCAATATTTCTTGAACCTGATCTAATACTGGAATATCTTCTTGTGAAAAATACTCTTTAATTCCCTCAGCAATTGGATGTTTTGTATAGGAGAGTAAAGCCACTAAAAGCTTTGTATCAAAATCTTGAATCTTTAAAAAATGCTTTACTTGTGGCCTACCCAAAGTCAAAGTTCCTGTTTTATCAAAAAAAAGATGTGTGGCTTTTGCAATTGTTTCTAAAAATTTTACCTCCTTTAAAATTATTTTTTGTTTATAAGATTCTGTAATTCCTACAACCGAAGCTATAGGGGTTGCCAATGCCAAAGCACAGGGACAAGAGATAACAATAACTGAAATTCCAATCATTAATGCTTGTTCAAACGAACTATGCAATAAAAAATACCAAACCAAAAATCCACAAACTGCAATAAGCAAAACAACATTAGAAAAATACCTTGAAAGCTTATTGGCAAGATTTTGTATTTGTGGCTTTTGAGATAAAGAGTGCTCCAAAATATCCACAAGCCTAAAGAGTAAAGAATCACTAAAACATTTTTGAGCCCTATACCTTAAAATCTTTTGTGTATTAATACTTCCAGATAAGATCTCATCTCCTCTATTCTTTAAAACAGGAAGAGATTCTCCACTAATATTTTGCATATCCAATAATGCCTCATCTGAGAGCAAAATACCATCAATAGGAATCACCTCATTAGGTAAAACCTCTATAACATCATCAACCTGAACTTCTTGAGGTGAAAGCGCTATTCTTTTTTTGTTTTTTATCACATTGACTTGAGTAGGTAAAATAAAAGTAAGTTTATCAAGATTATTTCCTGCATCTTTTTTTACCTTAACTTCTAAAAACTTTCCAATAAAGACAAAAGTAATAATCATACTTACTGCTTCAAAATATGTTTCACCACTTTGAGTGATACTCACATAAATAGAGTAGCAATAAGTTAGCACAGCCCCAACACTTACTAAAAGGTCCATACCTATAATTTTATTTTTTAATTGATTAAAGGCATTAAGATAAAAGAATCTCCCTGTCCATAACAACACAGGTGTAGCAAGCAAAAATGAAGCAAAATTTAAGACATTTTTCATAGTTTGAGAAATATCAGAAAAATAACCCGCATATTGCGCAACTGCGATCCACATTATATTCATTGTGCAAAAAATTGCCACAATCATTGCAATATAGTACTTTTTATTCTGATCTTGAAAGCGTTGCTCGGAGAGATTTGGATCATAGACATTTGCATCATAGCCTAACTTTCTTATAATTCTCACAATCTCACTAGGTTTAATTTTATCTTTATTAAAGCTCACTTGTATCTTGTTATTGGTGTAATTGAGAGAAACCTCAAAGATTCCCTCTTGTTTTTCTAACATCTTTTCAATTAGCCACACACAGGCCGTACAATGAATTCCCTCCAACACCAAAGCAAAACGATCAAATCCTTGAGAATCTTTATAAATATATCTTTGAGAGAAGCTAGGAGTATCAAAAAAATTTAAAGTCTCATCAATTTGTATCTTAGGGGGTGTTAAGCTCTGATGAGACAATTTATCATAAAAGCTATTAAGGTTATTTTGGTGCAACAAAAAATACACTCCCTCGCAACCATTGCAACAAAAAAAGAGTTCATTATCATTATGAATAACTTTTTTAAGCATTTCCTCTTTATAGAGATTTTGACAATGAGAACAAGCGCGCATCTTCTTCCTTAATATCCTGAGAGCAAACCTTAATGCTATATGTATTGCAATCCTTGTAGATTCTTTGAACTTCTGGGGTATTGTCTTTTTGTTCCATACTATTATGGGTAATTAAAGGAGGTAGGATCTTAAGGCTTGATTTTGAATTTATTTTCGCCTCTATAAGAATTAATGTAGCCTCTTTATCCACCCTAGGATAAACAAAGCGACAGGTTCTTGCATACAACCCATTGTCTTTAAGTGTGTGAAAAATATGATGCACCTCTTTTGCATCATAACAAAAGATAAAATGCCCATTTGGATGCAGATTTCTTTTTACCTTTTTACACAAAAGATCAAATGGCATGTACCTTGCATTTCTTGCAACCCTTATCCTTTCATTTACAGAATCTATAATTTCCTGTCGATAAAAAGGAGGGTTTGACAAGATGACATTAAATTTTTTATCAAAATCAATTTCAAAGATATCACTGCAAAATACTTGCGCATCTAAACCATTAAGCAAAGCATTTTTATGTGCCAAAAAAGCACTATACAAATCCTTTTCCACAAGTGTTGCTTTAAGCCTAAAATCCCTAGCGCACAATAGGCCTATAATCCCACTCCCGCAACCTATATCTAAAATCTCCCAATGAGATTTTAGATATAACTTTGCAAAATCAAATAAAAAAAGACTATCGCTGTTATAACAATACCCATCTGAAAGCTGATAGATTCTTAAAAGTTTTTTATCCATAAAAGCAAATCTTCCCCAAGTTTTCTTGAATGCAAAATCTCTCCTTTATAGGCAAAGCCAGTTGTAAATGTATCCTGTGACAATGTAGGTGATAGATGCAAAAGCAACATATCTATTTGATCTTTCAAGCTCTTAAAAAGTTCCCATCCCCCCTCAACTATATTAAAGCCCTCACCCAAGATAGGGATTTGATTAAAAATATTAACTTCTTGATGTATCTTAAAAACCTCTAGCGTTTTAGGTATATTGCTTCGCCTTGTTAAAATATTAACCCTTGGAAGATGTGTATTTTCATAAGGTTTATTGGCAAAACGAGAATCTAAAAGGGGGTTATCATGAACTAAAGTATTACCACTAATATAAATACTACTGCTGACACTTCTTTGATTATGTGTAAAAATTCTTGCCTCTTGAGAAGATATTTTTCCACTTTTATAATCACCATTTAATCTTTGTGCGATCTTAAAAAGATTGAATTTCTTATTTTTCACATAGATTTGGAATGGTAAAAGTAGTTTCTTGCATTCTTGCTCTTGGATATGCGTTTTGACAGCAATTCCCTCTTGTATCAACACTTTTGCTCCGCCTTGATTACAAGTAGTTTCCATAGCACCAATAATCACTTCTTTGGGTTTTAACTCTTTTAAAAGACTGGCACAAGATGGTGTTTTCCCCTCTAAGCTACAGGGCTCAAGCGTGACATAAATCGCACAATTTGAAAATACTCCTTGATGATTTTGAAGCAAAAAATCATAAACCAATCTAGGCTCTTCTAGTTGCAGTATTTTAGCATCTGCAGTCAATGTGACATAGGCCTCTTTGAGGGCTAATAATTCTGCGTGTGCATTACCACTTTTTTGATGTGCCTGAAGAGATAAAATCTTACCAAATTGATCTACAACCATAGCACCAACTGATGGATTTGGAAGCGTGAGAGTTTGGAATTCCCAAGCCTTATTTATACACAGTGACATTAGTAAGTTATCGCTTAATTCCATCTGTAACCCTTTTGGCAAAATTATAATGTTTTTTATTTTATTTTTCTATAGAAATCATATTTTGCTATGCTAAAATAATCACCACTAAATATCTCACAAATAGGCAACAAGATGAAAAAATGCTTCATTTTCTTTTTGAGTTGTATGTTTGTCTTTTCTCAAAATCTAACTCAAGAAGATGTGCAAGAAACAACCAAAAAAGAAGAAGTAGAACCTAAAAAATCTTGGAAAGACAATCTAGTGCCTCCAGAAGTATCAGGCAACTCTTATGGTGTCTTTAGAATAGGTTATAGCTATCAATACCAAAATGGAGGCACTATCACAAAAAACAATACCACAAGCTTTGATTATAAAGGAAATTTCAATGGTGTTTATTTTGGCCTAGAAAGGGGTTGGATTGGTGGAAAAAATAAGATGTTTATGGCAAGTGGATATCTGGATGGAGTTGTAGGACAGACTTACTCTTTATCTGTTGGAGCCAAAGGATCACTTTTTTTACTCAATGGTTGGTTAATCCCCTACATTGGAATAGGCTATCAGCTTCAACATCTCTCATTTAATAATGACAGTAACCAATATAATATGCACACAGCTGTTGTGTCTTTGGGAACACATATCACTATTGCAAAAGGTTTTGGTATTGATTTGGAACTTAGAAGTGGTGCTCCTTTTTATATTCTAAAACCAAAAGATGCACAAACTTATGGCAACCCTAATATTAATCATGTAGGTTTTATTCTTAGCTTTTCTTTCTATGACTTTAACATATGAAATATATTCTTAGCTTCATTATTCTATTTGTTAGCTTATATGCTTGTACTGGGGATTGCGCAAGCTGTCATTATAATCTAGATTACAAAAAAGATGAGCGACATTCTCCAATGCTTGATTGCAAAACCTGTCATACAAAAGAAAAAATGAGTTCAATTAACATGGGAGATACTTGTGGTGAAGACTGCTTTGCTTGTCATAATGCAGAAAAACTCCAGAGCAAAGAGCTTAAAAAAGCTCACGGTGTGATCATTGATTCTTGTATGCAATGTCACAAGAATCTTGTCAAAGAAACTTTAGACAAAAGTTTTATGAAACAAGGAATTATCCACCAAAATTTTTTCAATCAATCATTGGAATCTAAATAAGAGCATCCCACTAAAATCCTTATCTTTATAAAATTCTGCCCTAAAAATCTTTCCGTTTTTATCAATTGAAAATTTATTCTGACATTTTTGCAATGTAATTTCTATACCAACTTCATTAGGCTTAGATGTATTTGCATTAGGTGCTACAAATCCAATTACATTGGCACGATATCCCTCATGTTCTAAAATCTCAAAGGATTTTTTCACATCTATGATACTTCCTATTGCAACTTCTTTTTTAATGCCATCTACTTTTATCTTTACCATCTTCAAAGAATGATCAAAAGTAGTATATTGTGGATTTAGCTTTGTCATAAGTTTATTGCCATATTTCAAAAAAACCTGATTAGCTCTTAGAGAAAGTCCAACTATATGTGAATTGCTCTCAACTTTTATATGATGGATATCTTTTTTTGGCAAAGGAAAAAAGTTTAACTCACTTCTTAGGCCAAATAGGGGTAGTCCAATAATCTCTTCAATCTTAACTTCCAATTTTGTGTCATTAATGAGACGATAAATTGTTTGTGGATTTAACACAAATTGTCTTTCATATTTAATTCCAATCTGTTGCATAATTCCCTCAATAGCCAATAAATGATAATAGACTCTTTGCTCCACAGTAAGATTCTTAGAGGCTTCATTTGCAAAAGCTGATTTATTGTTTCTAACTGCAAAAAATGTAAGAGCCTTTTCCATCTCAATATCACCCTTTGCAGTCTGTGTATCTCTTTTATAATATTTGTGTTCTGGTTTTAAAAGATATTGATTAATATGAAGAATTGTGTGTGTAACAATCTCATCTAAGTTTGGAAATTTAGAATTAGGCAAAAATGCCTGATCTATGATGCTACAAGACCCCCATCTATTTGGATTCATATTTGCATTGATATATGTAGGACGATAAAAACCACTGCCATCATGCAGATGCAAAACTACATCAACTTGGGGATTTACAATTAAAGTTTTAATATCTTGGATAAGTTGATATTCTGGATCTTTTTGAGATAAGGTTGCAAACTTTCTATTCATATCATCATAAACACCACGATGATTTAAAAGCATAGAATGTCTATTTAATACAGGCACCACCCAAACATTTCCACTCAAAATCTTATAGTATTTTGAAAAAACATTAGTGGCATTAAATCCCCCTGGCTCATCGCCTTGAATACCACCTATGAGCAATAGGGTTGGAGCAGTAGCATCGCCTTCTTTTTTAACAACTTCAAAATCAAGAACAGGTATTTTTTGTGCAAAAACAGCGCTTAAAAAAATAAAAATTAACACAAAAAATCTCACATTCTATCCTTACTAAGAATACTTTAAAAACACACTGGGCCCGTATTATATCAAAACTAAATGGAATAAAAAGTGCTTGCAAGTGTGATTGATAAAGTAAAAATAAAAGGCTTAGCTATGTTGAATAAAGAAATATTAAACACTTTAAAAAAACATTTGAAAGATATTGAAGGAACAGATTTTGAGAGCATTGGAGCAACACATTCTAAAAATAAAATATTAAAGTTTGGAGAGGATATTAAAAGTGCCAATGAGTTTATAGGGGCCCTTCAAGTATTGGATATAACAATTAGAAAAATTATTGCTGAGGCAAGAAAAATAGATACAGAATTGCTAGAGGATGCAGTTCAACTCAATTGCACAACCTTTAATATTGAGCAATTAATTCAAAAATGTAGCTTTATGGGAAAAGGCCTTTTTGATGTAACTATGGCTACAACGATGGGAGATTGTGAAATTGAGCTTGAAGTTGCATCTCCTCTTAACTTTGCGCTCCAAAAAGATTTTGATAGCCTTATCCAATATCTTGAAGATAAAAGAGAAGAAATTAAACAAAAACTTGCTCTAATTAGCCAAAATATTTCCAACAGTAAAAAAGAGGACAATGCTTATCATCAGGATTTTTCACAAGATTTTAAAGCAAAAGATTTTCTAAAAATGTTTTGAGTTGAAATGATGTTTTGGTAGAATCCTAAAAATTTTTACAAGGATTAAGGGATTTATGTTACGTTTTGCTCCATCTCCTACTGGGGATATGCATATTGGAAATTTGCGCGCAGCTATTTTTAATTTCATTCTTGCTAAGCAGAAGGGTGAAAAGTTTTTAATCCGCATTGAAGATACGGATTTTTCTCGTAACATAGATGGTAAAGATAAAGAAATCCTATCTACTCTTAATCTTTTTTCCCTGCTTTGGGATCAAGTTGTTTATCAAAGTCATAATTTTTCTAAACACCAAAGATTTGCACAAATGCTAATTGATCAAGGATTGGCATTTTATTGCTATTGTACAAAAGAATTCTTAGAGCAAAAAAAACAAGAAGCTATTGCTAGCAAACAGCCCTTTAGGTATCAAGATTCTTGGGCAGAGTTACACAAAGACACAAACCCAAAACCTGTAATAAGACTAAAAGGAAGCAGTTCTTCTTTATTTTTTGAAGACAAAATCAAAGGAAAAATAGAGTTTGATCATCACGAACTAGATAGCTTTGTTATCTTAAGAGAGGATGGCATTCCCACTTATAACTTTGCGTGTGCAATCGATGATATGCTTTATGATATCTCCTTTATTGTTAGGGGCGAGGATCATGTAAGCAATACTCCAAAACAAATGTTAATTCAAAAATATCTTCATTATGAAAAAGAAATACAATATGCTCATTTGCCAATAATTTTGGGCGAAGATGGTAAAAAAATGAGCAAGAGGGATGCAAGTTCTTCGGTAAATTATCTTTTAGAACAAGGATTTTTACCTCAAGCAATCACTAACTATCTTATTGGTATGGGAAACAAAACCCCCACAGAAGTCTTTAATCTAAATGAAGTAATTGGATGGTTTGACATCTCTCATATTGCAAAATCCCCTGTTAAATTTGATCTCAAAAGACTTAGATTTTTAAATCGCGAACATTTAAAAAGATTAAACGAATCTGAGTTTGCTCTCTTGCTCGAAACACAGGATTTAAGTGTGGGTGCTTTGGCTAAGCTATTTTTAGAAGAAGCAAGCACCTTAAATGAGATTAGAGAAAAAATAAATCTTATCTTTATGCCAAAAGATATTCATAAAATATATGAAGATCAAAGCTTTTATCCTCAATGCAAGGTTCTTTTTGAAACTTTAAAAGAAATTTCAGATACACAAGATTGCTCAAAAATGGACTATTCTACATTTAAAACCCAAGCAATGCAAAAAAGTCAGCTTAAGGGTAAAGATTTTTTCAAGCCCTTGAGAATTCTTTTGACAGGAGAATCTCACGGATTAGATCTTGAAACTTTATTTAATTATCTTAGACTGCATTTAAAAGAAGTTTTAAAAATAAAAGAAGGATAATAAAAGAATGTTAGTCAATGAGTTAATTCTTATTTTACACTACCTTATTAATATTTATATTTGGATTGTAATTATTGCAAGTTTAATGACTTGGTTTAGAGTGGATTATTCTCATCCAATTCCAAGGTTTCTTATTCAAGTAACAAATCCAGTATTTGAATTTTTAAGATCTAAGATAACCCTACAATATCAGGGTATGGATTTTGCTCCTTTGGTGGTTGTTTTAGTTTTAAGCATTATAGATAGGATGTTATTAGGAGTGTTTTAAGTGTATTTTAGAAAGATATTATTATTACTTTCATTAAGTCTTTGCGGTTTTAGTAAAGATGTTAATTTGGATTTTATTAAAAAACAACCTGCGGGGATAGCTAGAGACTTTTATATTTGGTATTTTATTGACAAGAATAGCACAAGCATTGATGAAGCAAAACAGGCTTATGATTTGGTTTTTAAGAAAACCTCTCGTATCGAATCTGTTATGGAAAAAAAGGGTGTTATTCACGAAATGCCTCGTGATATTTTCTGCAAAAAACTTGACTTTGATCAATTAAAAAATGAGGATATTGATTGCATTGTCTATGGGCTAAAACTAAGCAATGTTTTAACGCTAAAGCAAGAGGATGCTGATCTTTTACTCCAAAAACTACAAGGTCAAGCTCAAGCAATTGATCTTTATGAGCAAATCAAAATCCTAAGAAGTGATGATGTTACAAAATCATTAATGCAAGCATCAGCAAAGAATTTTGCAGCCATATTTACTGGCTTAACTTATGTTCAAAAATTATCTCTTTTAGAAAAGAGCATCAACCCCAAAAATTTAGCACGTCTTTTAAATGAAAATAATCCTGCATTAAATCGTGTGATGACAACAATTATTCTTGATGCAAAATTTGATTCCATAAAAAAAGCATTAGGCAAAATCGAAGTAACTAGTTCTGATACCAATACTTTTTTTCTTCTAGGCATCAATGAACTTATGCTCCAAAATACAACAAGGGCTTTAAGTTACTTTAGTAAATCTCAAAATAGCGCTTATGATCCTTTTATGAGAGATCGTGCTTTATTTTGGCAATATCTAGTCTCTGAAGATGAAAAATATCTCCAAGAATTGCAAACAAGCACTTTTGTAGATATTTTTTCTATCTATGCAAATCAAAAACTCAAGACAACTCCAAACTATAAGATAGTTTCAGAATTTAATCTTCCAAAAGATAAAAAGAATTTTGAAATCAATAATCCTTTCACTTGGCAAATAGCTCGATCTGAGGTTTTAAAACTCGATGGAGAGGAGTATGAAAATAAAACTAAAGATTTTTTATATCAAGATACTCTACCCCATTATCTCTTTTTCCTAAGTCGCAAGCACCGCTATCAGTATAATTATTTTATTTTTGCCTATGATGATCCAAAAATGTGGAGAGATAATGAACAAAAAGCTATCACCTATGCAGTTGCTAGACAAGAAAGTCATCTTTTGCCCGCACTTGTATCCACTTCTTATGCACTAGGGATGATGCAAATTATGCCATTTAATGTTATGCCATTTGCCAGAGATATGGGATTAAAAAATATTAGCTATTTTGATATGTTTGACCCAAAGACAGCACTGCAGTTTGGAAGCTTTTTCCTTGATCAACTCAAAAAGGAATTTAAGCATCCATTGTTTGTGGCATATGCCTATAATGGAGGTCCTGGTTTCTTGCGTCGCACACTTGAAAAACAGAGGCTTTTTTTACAAGATAGAAAATATGAACCTTGGATTTCTTTAGAGCTCTTGCCTTATGAAGAATCTAGATTTTATGGAATGAAGGTATTGGCAAACTATCTCATCTATATGCAAATGCTAAATCAAGAGATTGATTTAGAATCCCTTCTTCAAGAAACTTTAATTTACAAAAAGGGAAAGTAATGATTACTAAATGTTTATTTCCAGCAGCAGGATATGGAACTAGATTTTTACCCGCTACAAAAGCAATGCCAAAAGAGATGCTTCCTGTTGTTGATAAACCGCTCATTCAATATGGGGTTGAAGAGGCATTGAGTGCTGGATGCCATACAATGGCAATTGTTACTGGAAGAGGGAAAAGAAGCATTGAGGATCATTTTGATATAAGTTATGAATTAGAGCATCAAATTCAAGGTACAGATAAAGAAGATCTTCTTAAAGAAGTAAAAACATTGATGCAAAATTGCACTTTTTCTTACACAAGACAAAATGAAATGCTTGGTTTAGGGCATGCAATACTTACAGGTCAAACGCTCATAGGAAATGAGCCCTTTGCAGTGATACTAGCTGATGATTTGTGCGTTACAGAAACAAGTGATAGTGTATTGGCTCAAATGGTAAATCTCTACAAAAAATATCAATGCAGTATTGTTGCAATTGAAGAAGTGATGATGAGTGAAGTAAATAAATATGGAGTCATTGCGGGAGATGAGATAGATGAGGGAATATTTCAAGTAAATTATATGGTAGAAAAGCCAAAGCAAGAAGAAGCGCCAAGCAATCTTGCTGTAATTGGTCGTTATATTCTAACCCCTGATATCTTTGATATTCTACGCATTACCAATCCTGGAAAAAAAGGAGAAATACAAATCACAGATGCCTTAATGCAACAGGCAAAATCTAAAAAAGTATTAGCCTATAAATTCCGGGGGAAACGCTATGATTGTGGTAGTATTGATGGTTTTGTAGAAGCCACAAATGCTCTTTATAAAAAGATGAAATCAGGGAGTGTGATTGTATAACATTCATTTTTATGTCTGTTGTCTACTTCTTGCATTTTTCATTGGAGTTTTTTGTCTTTTAATCCTTTCTATTATTGCTTGGAACAATAGCCTTAAAGCAAGAGATCAAATAACACTGGCTTTAATTCACAATAAGGTTAAACTTGCTAGAAATAGCAAGGAGCTAGAGATTGTTTATAATAAATTTTTAGAGCATTTTAAAAAAATTCCTGAAAATAGCTTTCAAGAGTGGATACAATGCGTAAATGATCTTATTGCTACTGATTTGGCAAGTTTGGATATGATTATACAACTTAAAGAAGAGCTAGAAAATGAGAATCCTACAAAACGGAAGGAAATTGCAAATACCGTGGCTCTTATATTGAAAAATAAGAAAAATTAGGAAGAAGATAAATGGATTTTTTAAGAATATTGGGGCAACAAAAAATTAATGGTAGTGTGTCTATAGGAGGAGCAAAGAATTCTGCTTTACCAATTCTAGCAGCCTCATTACTCTATGAAGATTTTTTAGAAATTAAAAACCTTCCTGATGTTGTTGATGTAAAAACACTTGTCAGATTACTTGAATATCTTGGTTGTGAAATTCAATGGAGTAACAATCATCATATAAAAGTGAGTGCAAGAAGATTGGTGCATACAAAAGCAACCTATGATATTGTAAGAAAGATGCGTGCTTCTATTCTAGTCCTAGGACCACTATTGGCAAGATTTAGAAAATGTGAAGTAAGCCTGCCAGGTGGTTGTGCCATAGGAGCAAGACCCGTAGATTTGCATATTAAGGCAATGGAAAAAATGGGAGCGGAAATACTCATAGAAAATGGGTATATCGTAGCTAGAGCTCCACAGGGATTACAAGGCGCACACATTACTTTTGATAAGATTACTGTAACAGGAACAGAAAATGTTTTAATGGCTGCTGCACTTGCAAAAGGTAAAACAACAATTGTAAATGCTGCTAAAGAGCCTGAAGTCGTTCAATTATGCCAACTGCTCCAACAATCTGGAATTAAAATTGAAGGGATTGGAACAGATATTTTAGTCATTGATGGCAATGGAGGAGAGGCCTTAAAAAACAATAGTCTAAGCATTATACCCGATCGTATTGAAGCTGGAACCTATATGTGTATTGGTGCAATAATGAACACTAAACTGCGCATTCAAAATATTATCCCTGAACATCTTCAAAGTCTTATTGATAAATTCCAAGATATTGGTTTTACAATTAATCTAGAAAATGATGCATTAGAAATATTGCCTGCAAAAAAGCTAAATGCATTTGAAATTATCACAACAGAATATCCTGGCTTTCCTACAGATATGCAAGCACAGTTTATGGCATTGGCTACACAATGCGAGGGAATGAGTATTATAGAAGAACGCCTATTTGAAAATCGCTTTATGCATGTAAGTGAATTACAAAGACTGGGTGCCCACATTTCTTTAAAAGGAAAGATTGCACAAATTACTGGAGGCAAGGAATTAAGAGGTGCTGATGTAATGGCTACAGATTTGAGGGCTTCATCTGCTTTAATTCTAGCAGCTCTTGTATCACAGGGCTACACACAAATCCATAGAATCTATCACCTTGATCGTGGCTATGAAAATATTCAAGAAAAGCTAAGTAAAATTGGGGTTTTTATTGAAAGATTAAAAGAATAATAAAATCAACACAAAACCATACTAATAGAACTTAAAATGGAGTTTTTCTTGTATCAACTAAAAAATATTTTATGGCAGTCCTATTCGAACAAATTCTCAAGGGCTAGTACCCAATGCAACAAAGATTAGAAGATTTATATAGACTGCAAGACCTTTATATGCTACAGTCTTTTGGGCAAATTTACATTGATGCAAAGCAACCCAAAACCCTCCCCTCTCAAGATTCTTCTCAAGATAGCATTCAAAACTGCAATCTCTGCGATAGAAGCAAGATATCAAAACCCACCATTGGTGTTTTAAATCCCAAAAGCAAAATTATATTTGTAACACAAACACCACTCACTGATGAAAAGGGATTGTTTCTACAAACTCGTAGTGCAAAAATGTTACAAGATATTATTCAAAAGGTTCTTTATCTTAGAATCCAAGAATGTAGCATTCTTTCTTTATTAAAATGTGGAAATATATTTGAGTATAATAACGATGTTGAAGTTTGTAAAAAGTATTTATTTGACCAGTTAAAAGCAAGGCCTGATGCCTTGATATTATGCTTTTTAGATCTTCCGGCATTAAAAATATTTGGTTTTAAGGAAGATTATTTATTTGGTAGGTTTATAAAATGGAACAATCAGCAAATTATCTTCACCCATTCGCTCAAAACTTTATCAAAAAATCCCTCCCTAAAAAAAGAAACAATGACACACCTACTAATGGTTAAAGAACTTTTATGAGACTTTTGTTAGTATTTTTATTTTCTGTTTGTGTTTATTCTAAAAGCTTTGTTATTTCCCCCCTTCCATTACCTCGTCAAGAAGTTTTAGATATCAATATACAAGAATGTGATGAAAAATGTTTGAATGCTTTATATGAAGATAAGAAACTCTTCTCTTTTGTTGCAAAATTTAACCCAACAATAAGAAATCAGGATTTAAGAGCAAAACTTACAGAAACCCTAACAAGCTTGGACTTATTTATGAAAGAGGACTTTTTTGAAAATATTCAAGATGTTAAAAAAATAAAAATTGCGCTTTTAATACCTAGAGAAATTATTGGGCGTTACTCTGCTACAGGCATCAATACCATTTTGGCTTATCTTACAAGTAGAAATGCTTCTTTTTCTTTTGAAGTTTTTGATAGCAGGAATGAAGAAGCTCAAAATTTACACCAAACTTATGAGGAAATTAAGCAAAAAAAATTTGATTGTACAATCGCATTGCTCACAAAAGATGGTGTTTTAAATCTTTTAGAAGATACCACAATTACTATCCCTACATATATACCTACAGTCAATAGACTTCAAATTGGAGAATTTAAAGCTTCTCAAAAAATATTTTTTGGAGGCATTGACTATCAAAAACAAATCCAAATGCTCTATGAACTTGCAGGACAAGATGAAGTCGTAGAATATGATGATTCTAGCAGTATTGGATCTTGGCTACAAACCCTCTCTGATCAAAAAGGTTTTAATGTAGTTTTTAGAGATGTAATTACAAATGAAAAAGCTGCACGCTTTATGGAAGAGATTGCACGACACAAAAACTATATCAAAAATCGTGCAATTTTATTAAATATCCCTGTGATTAGAACAGGACTTATTCTCCCTCAAATCGGTTTCTTAGAAGAAAAACCTACAAAATTTCTTTCCACACAAATAAATTACAATCCATCTTTATTAATGCTCCTAAAACCAAAAGATAGAAAGAATTTTTTTATCATTAATGCGATTGGGAAAACAGATCCCTATCTTATTGAATATGGATTATTGCTAGGAAGCGATTTTCAATATGATTGGGTGAGCTATTCTATTGGCATAGGCATAGAAATGTTTCTTTTAAATAGAGGTGAGAAGATTAGTAAGTTTTTTTCTGAGAGCATTGAAGAATCTCAAGTGGAATATACAAATAAGATTTATAAAACCTATAAAAATTCTTTTATAGAAGTTAAATAAAAACTAAAGGATATTATTTTGAAATCAAAACTTAAAAAAAGAATTAAAGTTCAAAGAGAAATGCAAAAAGTTGCATTTGTTTTAGGATTTTTGTTCTTAGTCGCTTATCTTGGTATGCTCTTTGGCAATACAGGAGAATATCCTATCCTTATTATTTTTGCCTGTGTTGTAGGTGCATACATGGCAATGAATATTGGTGCAAATGATGTTGCCAATAATATGGGTCCTGCAGTTGGTTCAAAATCTCTTAATATGGTAAGTGCTATTATCATTGCAGCAATTTGTGAGGCTGCGGGAGCTATTTTTGCGGGGTCTGATGTTGTTAATACTGTTAAATCAGGCATTATCAATCCTTTGGCATTTGAAGATGCCAAAATCTTTGTAATGGTAATGCTTTCAGCACTAATATCAGGGGCAATTTGGCTACATCTTGCAACCATTATTGGAGCTCCTGTATCTACCACACATTCCATTGTTGGTGGTATTTTGGGTTCAGGGATTGCTGCAGGAGGCTTGGGAGTTGCAAAATGGAGTGTTTTAGGAAGCATTGCTCTAAGTTGGGTAGTTTCTCCACTACTAGGCGGAGTGATTGCTGCACTTTTCTTGTGGATTATTAAAAAGACAATTACTTACAAGCAAGATAAAAAAACTGCTGCTAAAAAAACTGTTCCTTTTTTAATCTCAATTATGGGATTTGCCTTTAGTCTTTATCTTATCAACAAGGGACTAAAAAATATTATCAAGCTCAATATTTTTCAATCCCTAACCCTAAGCTTTTGTATTGGTTTTTGCATCTTCTTGATAGTTAGAAATATACTCTTAAAGCAGACTCAAAAATTAGAAAATACAAAAGAAGCGGTGAATTCACTCTTTGCAATCCCACTCATTTTTGCTGCTGCATTTTTAAGTTTTGCCCACGGTGCAAATGATGTTGCCAATGCAATTGGACCATTAGCTGCAATCAATCAAATGCTTGGGGATTTAAATAGTATCAATACAAAAGCAACCATTCCTCTTTGGATTATGATAATTGGAGGATGTGGAATATCCTTAGGACTCGCACTTTATGGGCCTAGGTTAATTAAGACAGTTGGAACAGAAATAACAGAGTTAAACAAAATCCGAGCCTTTTGCGTTGCAATGTCAGCTGCAATAACAGTTTTAATTGCCTCTGCTCTTGGTCTCCCTGTAAGCTCTACTCATGTGGCAATAGGCGCAATCTTTGGTGTTGGTTTTTTAAGAGAATTTTTAAAGAGACGCTATGCAAGAGCAATAGATACAATACACCAAGCACACACAAAAAAAACTGAGCTTGATGTATTCTTAGAGAGATTCCATAAAGCAAGTGTAAAACGCAAAGGTTTGATGCTAGAAAGTCTTAAAAAAAATAAACACAAAGAGATTTTATTAGCAAAAAATGAAAAAAAAGAACTTAAAAAAACCTACAAACAAGAATTAGTAAAAAGAAGTGCTATGCAAAAGATAATTGCTTCTTGGCTAATTACAGTTCCTATATCATCTTTATTTTCTGCCTTTGTATATTGGATTTTAAAAATTGTCCCATTTGCTTTTTAGCAAACTATGCTAAAATAAAGGCATCTTAGTTAATTTAAAATTTTAAGGAGATTACTTTTTGGACCCCTACCAGTCGGTTTTGATGTTAATTACGGTTCTAGTATTAGTTTTTTTAAACGCTTTCTTTGTTCTCTCTGAATTTGCTATTGTTAAGGTTAGAAAAACAAGACTTGAAGAGTTGGCAAAAACAAATACCAAAAATGCGGCTCTTGCCCTTAAAATTACAAACAATCTTGATACCTATCTTAGTGCTACTCAACTTGGTATTACACTCTCTTCTCTTGGGTTGGGTTGGGTTGGAGAGCCAGCCATTGCAAAGATCTTAAACACTTTATTTTCAAGCTTTTTCACTGATGATAGTATTTTGTTGCATACTTTAAGCTTTGTTATTGCCTTTACTTTTATTACATTATTACATGTTGTTTTGGGGGAAATTGTTCCAAAATCTATTGCAATTGCTAAAGCAGAAAAATGCACCTTGGTTGTTGCAAGCTTCTTGCATCTATTTTGGATTATTTTTTACCCCATTATTTGGTTTTTTGATAATTTGGCTGCATTCTTTTTAAAAAAGATTCGGATTGAGCCTGCAAAAGAGCACGAAAGTGTCCATTCTGAAGAAGAATTAAAAATCATTGTAGGAGAGAGTCTAAAGGGCGGATTAATAGATTCTATTGAGGGTGAAATCATCAAAAATGCTGTTGATTTTTCTGACACAATTGCTAAAGAGATTATGACACCAAGAAAAGATATGATTTGTTTAAGCGCGGACAAAACATATGAAGAGAATATAGAAATTATTATGGAAACAAAACACACAAGATATCCCTACTATGAGGGAAGTAAGGATAATATTTTAGGAATGATACATATTCGTGATCTCTTGCGCAATACTTTCACAAGAGAAGAGACTGATTTAAAACAAATTCTTAGAGATATGATTATTGTTCCTGAGAGCGCATCAATTGCTCAAATCCTTATTAAGATGAACAAAGAACAAAAGCACACCGCGCTTGTGGTAGATGAATATGGTGGAACAGCAGGACTGCTTACAATGGAGGATATTGTAGAGGAGATTATGGGAGATATCTCTGATGAGCATGATGAAAAATCTCAAGGATTTCACAAAGTAGATGATAATACATTTATTTTTGATGGTATGACTGATCTTGAAAGTATTGAAGAGATTTGTGAGATTAAATTTGATGAAACCTTTGATCAAGTTACTCTTGGTGGCTATGTTTTTTCTCTATTGGGTAGACTCCCTGTTGTTGGGGATACCATCTCAAATACAAACTGTCAGTTTGAAATTCTAGAAGTTGATGGTGCAAGAATCAAAAAACTAAAACTAAGTAAAAATCAAGATGCCCCTGAAGATGAATAAATTCTAAAGGTCAAATCTATAAATGTAGCAGGACTTTTTAGTCCAAATATTCAAATATCAAAGTGTTATAATTACAGGACTATTTAAAGAGGATTTTTATGGTAGATTATGGGATAAAATTTTGGTCAGGTGATGACTTTATTATTGAAGATGGTGTAATAAAGGTTAATGATGCAGGGAAACCTGCTTTGATTAATATTGTAAAGGATGTCCGCGAAAAAGGCTTTAGGGGTCCTTTATTAATTCGCTTTCCTCATCTCATCAAAAAGCAAGTGGATAAGCTTTTTGATTCCTTTGCACACTCAATGGATATCTATAAGTACAAGGGTCAATTTCACGCTGTCTTTCCTCTAAAAGTAAATCAAATGCCACATTTTGTTCTTCCTTTGATGCAACTTTCTACTCATAGAAGCTATGGCCTTGAAGCTGGAAGTAAATCTGAGCTTATTATCGCAATGGCATATACAAATAAAAATGCTCCAATTACAGTTAATGGTTTTAAAGATAAAGAAATGATAAAACTGGGTTTTATTGCAGCAAATATTGGTCATTCCATCACCCTAACAATTGAAGGATTAAATGAGCTTGAAACTATTATACAAGTAGCAAAAGAAATGGGAGAGCCCTATCCAAATATAGGGCTTAGAATCCGACTGCACTCTACAGGAACCGGGATTTGGGCAAAAAGCGGAGGAATTAATTCTAAATTTGGCCTCACAAGTACAGAACTTTTAGAAGCCATCTCTTTGTTAGAAAAATCAAATCTCTTGCATAAATTTACAATGATTCATTTTCATATCGGTTCTCAAATTAGTGATATTTCCCCTCTAAAAAAGGCAATTAGAGAGGTGGGTAATATTTATGCTGAATTAAGGAAAATGGGGGCAAAAAATCTCACTGCTGTTAATATAGGAGGGGGACTTGCTGTAGAATACACTCAACATCAAGGAAATAATAACAGAAACTATACCCTAAATGAATTTAGTGGTGATGTTGTTTTCTCACTTAAAGAAATTGCAAAAAACAAAAAAGAAAAAGAACCTGATATTTTTATAGAATCTGGTCGCTTTATTTCGGCAAACCACGCTGTTTTAATCGCACCCGTATTGGAACTTTTCTCACAAGAATATGATGATAAGGCACTCAAGCTCAAAGAAAAAAACCCTCCATTAATTGCGGAAATGTTTGACCTTTATCAGAGTATTACAGAAAAAAATGCAATTGAATATCTCCACGATAGTCTAGATCACATGGAATCTTTGCTTACACTCTTTGATCTAGGTTATATTGATTTGCAAGATAGAAGTAATACAGAAGTTTTGGTTCATCTTATCATCAAAAAAGTTATTAAGCTTTTAAAACATAAAAACCACAATGACATTATCCGTATTCAAGAACAGGTACAAGAGCGCTACTTATTAAATTGTTCTTTCTTTCAAAGCTTGCCAGATTATTGGGGGTTGGGACAGAACTTTCCTGTAATGCCTCTAGATAGACTGGATAAAAAACCTACCCGATCTGCTAGTCTTTGGGATATTACATGTGATAGTGATGGTGAGATTGCATTTAACTCTACAAAACCCTTATTTTTGCATGATGTAGATGTTACCCAAGAAGAATACTTTTTAGGATTTTTTCTAGTTGGAGCCTATCAAGAAGTTCTTGGAATGAGACATAATCTCTTTACACATCCTACAGAATTTAGTGTCATCTTAGATGATAAACACTACAAAATTGAAAGGCTTTTAGAAGCCCAAACTATTTTAGATGTTCTAGATGATCTTGATTATGATACTAAAGAGATTGAAAGGATATTGAAACAAAAAATTGAAGATTCTATACTTTTAGATGATGAGAGAAGAAAAGAAATACTAGGACAACTTTATATTATGCTAAGTGAGAATGGTTATCTTAGGACAATTATTAATGGTGATAAAGAGTGATCTGCCCACACTTTGATATTTGTGGTGGTTGTCAAACCAAAGAAGATTATCCCATAGCATTAGAGCAAAAAACCAAAGTCTTTAAGGACATTTTTTGCTTTTCACCCAATAAGGTTTTTGAATCTAAAATACGCGGTTTTAGAGCAAGAGCAGAATTTAGAATCCATAGAGATGGTGAAAAGATATTTTTATCAATGAATACTCTTGGAAAAAATGAGCGCGTTGCTATACAAAATTGTCCAAATCTTTTGGAACACCTACAGCATATCCTATACCAACTACCAAATCTGCTAAATCAAGAAATCTTAAAACACAAGCTTTATGCAATCAATGTATTAGGAAGCACCAATCAACACGCAATCATTACACTTATTTATCACAAAAAGCTTGATTTATTATGGCAGGAAGAGGCTTTGTTACTTGCCAAGCATCTTAATGCCTCTATTATTGGTCGTAGTAAAAATCAAGAAATCATATTAGGAACAAACCTTATAGAAAGCCATATAAAAACTAAAAATAAAATTTTAAGATACTTTTACAAAGAAGGTAGTTTCTCTCAACCCAACCCCTTTATCAATGAAAAAATGATCAATTTTATTATTGATAATATCCAATCACATCATCGAAAAGATTTATTGGAAATGTATTGTGGTAGCGGGAACTTTACCATTGCACTTGCACAATACTTCACTAAGGTTTTTGCAACAGAAGTTGTAAAATCAGCAATCCCTATTTTGCAACAAAATGCACAAAACAATCAAATAAAAAATCTCTATTATGCAAGATTAAGTGGTATTGAAACTATAGAAGCCCTAAGCTTTTCTCGTAAATTTTTTCGCCTAAAAGATATCAATCTTTCTACTTTTAACTTTTCACACATTCTTGTAGATCCTCCAAGAAGTGGCATTGCAGATATTAAGATTTTAAAATTTATGGCAAATTTTGAATACATCATTTATATTTCTTGCAATCCCCTAACTCTTAAAGAAGATTCTACTCACTTACTAAAAACACATAAAATTACTAAAAGTGCCATTTTTGATCAATTCCCGCATACCCACCATTTAGAATCAATTTTTATTTTCCAAAAAAACTCTTAAAAAACCTAATATTTTAAAAATTAATTAACTCTCTATAACTCTTGCTATAATTTTAGGCAAACTAGTCCTTAATCAAGAGAGAAGAATGAATACTGAAGAACAAATTTTAAGAATTATGCACCAAGAAATACAACCATCTCTGGGTTGTACAGAACCTGTATCAGTGGCTTATGCTTGTGCAATTTTAAAAGAAAATCTCGAAAGTGAAATTCAAGAAATCACACTTTTTGTTTCTGCAAACCTTGCTAAAAATGCAATGGCTGTAACCATTCCAAAAACTAATGTGTGTGGATTAAAATTTGCAGCTGCACTGGGGTATTTATGCGGTCAAAGCAGTTTGCAACTTGAGGTTTTGAAACATATTACTCAAGATGATATAGAGAATGCAAAAGAAATGCTCAATGCTATCCATATCCATATCAAAGAAAATGTTCCAAATCTCTACATTGAAGCAATTGGTCGCGATAAAACAAACACTGTGCGCATTATTATCCAACAGGATCATACCTATGTTCTACTTTTAGAAAAAAATCAAGAAATACTGATACAAAATCCTCCAATTAATGAAGAGGATTCTATGAAAGTCTTTGACTCTTTAAGTCTAAAAGATATTTATGACTTTGCTTGTTGTATAGAAGAGGACAAAATTGCCTTTATTGCAGAATCCGCTGTATTAAATACTCGTCTTTCTGAAGAAGGTCTAAAAAAATCTTATGGATTGGGTCTTACAAAGACATTTCAAAAATATATTGACAATAAGCTTTTAAATAATGATCTCTCCACACAGATTCTAATGCAAACTACCGCTGCCTCTGATGCAAGAATGGGGGGTGCTCCTTTTCCTGCAATGACTAACTCTGGATCTGGGAATCAAGGTATTACTGCAACAATACCTGTAGTTGTAGTAGCAAAACATTTGGATAAAGAAAATGAACTCAATCGAGCACTCTTTCTTTCTCATCTTATTGCAGTTTATATCCATTCAAAGCTTCCAAGACTCTCTGCGCTCTGTGCTGTAACTACTGCTGGAATTGGAAGCTATGCTGGAATTGCCTGGCTATTTAGTAAGGATTTTGAAGTTGTTTCGATGGGAATTTGCAATATGATTGGGGATATTAGCGGAATACTTTGTGATGGCGCAGGAAAAAGTTGCACAATGAAAGTATCATCAACTGTGCAATCTGCCTTTAAGTCCCTCTTACTTGCCCTTGAAAAAAAGCGTGTTAGTGGGATGGATGGCATCGTTGATGATGAGGTTGATAAAAGCATCCAAAATCTCTGTAGTATTGCATCAAAGAGCATGTCTGCTGTAGATAAACAAATCTTAGAAATTATGCTTGCAAAGAATTCTCAATGATATGCTGTACTATCTCCTTTGCACCATCATTTTGAATACTATTTTGCAGTCTTTTGCTCACCGTAGCTATTTCAGCTTTCATTGTTTTTATAAAATCAAAAAGCTTGTTGGCATCTAAATATTCTTGTTCTACTATTACTCCTAGATCCATTTTTTCAAAAAACAATGCATTATAATATTGATGATTGCCTGCTGCATGTGGATAAGGAATATAAAGACAGGGGATTCCATTTGCTGCCAGTTCCCACACGCTACTTGCCCCTGCTCTGCAAACACAAAGATCAGCTTTTGTAATTTTTGAGAGTATGTTGGCATCAAAATCAAATAGGGTGATTTTTTCTAAAATCCCCAATCGCATATATTCTTGCCTCATCCTCTCTAGATCCTTGGTGCCACATTGATGAATAATTTCAAACCCCTGATCTAATAGCTCAAATACGACCTTTAATGCAAAATCATTAATAGCTACCGCACCCTGACTGCCACCTAAAAAAATAATAGTCTTAATCTCTTTACGCTCCCTAGATTCTAAGAAAAATTCTCTTCTAACAGGATAGGAAGTCTTTATAAAATTCTTCGCCTTATCATCAAAACTTCCAAAAATATTAATAGCAAATGGAGTAAGTTTTGCATTGAGCTTGCCCTTGATTGCATTTTGTTCGTGAATAAAAAGTTTTTTTCTAAATAAAACTGCACCAATGCTTGCAGGTCCTGCACTAAATCCTCCAACGCTAATAACGCTGGTAATTTGATATTGATTAAAAATTTTTCTTACTTTCAATAAAGCCTTTACTTGAAGAAATAAAGCTTTTAAAAAACCTATGCCTCTTTTATTTACAACTCCCGTAGTATCTAAAAAATAAACCGCATCAAACAAATCACTTTTTTCAAACCAATCCCTATCTTGTCCTTGAAGAGATCCTATGTAGATAATATGCTGTTTCCTAGCTTTTAATTCTACTGCTAAAGACTTTGCAATAGCTAAATGTCCTCCAGTTCCACCTCCTGTAATTACAAACATAAAAAAACTCCAAACATTAAAATATAACCAAATCAAACTTTTTAGAATTTTACAGAATTTGTATAAATCTCAAATCATAAGCATTTAGGGGCGTATTTTTTGATATTATTGTGAAAATATTTTGGAGCCTATATTAAGGAGTGAATGAATGAGCACTGTTTTACAAATTGGTGCTGGTGGGGTTGGGTGCGTTGTAGCACATAAACTCGCAAAAAACAGAAACACTTTCAGCAAGATTATTTTAGCCTCAAGAAATATCAAAAAATGTGAGGCAATTGCAAAAAGCATTAAGGAAAAGAATCTTGGAGAGATTATCTGCGAAACTGTAGATGCAGATAAAGTAGAAGAATTGGTTGCTTTGATAAATAAGTATAAACCAAAGATTGTTATTAATGTTGCGCTTCCCTATCAGGATTTAAGCATTATGGAGGCTTGCCTACAAACAAAAACTCATTATCTTGACACTGCAAACTATGAACATCCAGATACCGCAAAATTTGAGTATAAAGAGCAATGGGCTTATAATGATAGATTTAAGCAAGCAGGTATTTTTGGATTACTTGGCAGTGGTTTTGATCCAGGTGTTACAAATGTATTTTGTGCTTATGCACAAAAACATCTATTTGATGAAATTTATACTATAGATATCTTAGATTGCAATGCTGGGGATCACGGTTATCCCTTTGCAACAAATTTTAATCCAGAGATTAATCTTAGAGAAGTAAGTGCAAATGGAAGATATTGGGAAAATGGAAAGTGGATTGAAACAAAACCATTAGAAATAAAGCAAACTTGGGCATATCCTGAAATTGGCGAAAAGGATTCTTATCTGCTCTATCATGAAGAACTAGAATCTTTAGTCAAACACATAAAAGGATTGCAACGCATTAGATTCTTTATGACTTTTTCACAAAATTACATTACCCATATGAAATGCCTTGAAAATGTAGGTATGTTAGGCATTCATGAGGTTGAACATGAAGGAAAAAAAATTATCCCTATACAATTTTTAAAAACACTGCTTCCAGATCCTGCTTCCCTTGCAGGTAAAACAGTTGGAAAAACAAATATTGGTTGCTATATTGTAGGCTCTCAAGGTTCTCAAGATAAGAGTGTTTATCTTTATAATGTATGTGATCATCAAGAAGCTTATAAAGAGGTTAATGCTCAAGCTATTAGTTATACAACAGGGGTTCCTGCTGTAATTGGAGCCAAGCTTATTTGTGAGGGCATTTGGGGTGATATTCCTGGTGTATGGAATATAGAACAACTAGATCCAGATCCATTTATGGAAGAATTAAATAAACAAGGATTGCAGTGGCATCTCATAGAGAAGGTGGGGAATTAGATTTTACCTACCTCTTTTTATAAAATAAATATCAGCAATCCCTTATACCAACTCCCAAGAAATTGAAAACAAGGATAAAAATGAAGAAGATTTTTGAGAGTATTTTATGGAATGCAAGGCTTATTATATTGCTTGCTGTAGTTTTGTCTTTAGTAGGGTCCATACTTCTTTTTATTGTGGCAAGTTGGGATATTATTAATGCTGGTATCCAAACTATGTATTATTACACAGGCAAAGGTGGTCAGGGTCATGATATTCACAACATCTTGCTTAATGCTATTATTAGCTCCATTGATCTTTACTTAATTGCTGTTGTCTTAATGATTTTCTCATTTGGACTCTATGAACTTTTTATCTCAAAAATATCCATTAAAGAACTATCAAATATTAAAGTCTTAGAAATTCATACACTAGATCAACTAAAAGACAAACTAGCAAAAGTAATTGTAATGGCTTTAATTGTTGCTTTTTTCTCAAAAGTTCTTAATATGGATGTAAAATCTACTCTAGATATGATCTATTTTGCACTCTCTATCCTTGCGCTCTCCCTTGGTTTATATTTTTTACATAAGGATGCCTCAAAACATTAAGTTTTGAGCCACAAACCCCCTATCTAAATCCGCATAATCCTTAAAAAAATAGGTTGCATAGCCTAGATTATTCAAATACTTTTCAAGTACTTTCTTTTGATCATATCCCATTTCACAAGCAATGATTGCAATCTCTCTTTTGTGGCATTCAAGGATCAATCGTTCCAAAATCTCTGTCCCCCTATCACCTCCAAATAAAGCACAATGAGGTTCTTTCATTACACTTGTTTCTAATGGATATACTTTAGCAATGTATGGAGGGTTGGATATTAATAAATCAAATTTTTCACTTACCCCTTCTAACAAATCTGTTTGGATTAAACAAATACGATTTTTTATATCAAATTTTTCAATATTTATCCTTGCTACTTCAAGCGCATCTTGAGAAATATCTGTTGCAACAATTTCCAAAAAGGGAAATTTTAAAGCAAGAATAATTGAAATAATCCCGCTACCAACCCCCACTTCTACAATCTTTTTTGGCTGAGTTCTCTCAATCCATACGCTCACTTGATCAATTAAAATTTCAGTTTCTGGTCTTGGAATCAGCACTCTTTCATCAACAAAAAAATTTTTAGAATAAAAGCTTATTGTATTTGTAATGTATGCAAGTGGCACACCTGATTTTCTTTTTAAAATACATTCTTGATAGTATTGAAACACCAAAGGTAAGATCTCTTTATCCCCCCAAATATGAATTTTTTCTCGAGAAACCCCAAGAACAAAAGCAAGCAACAACTCGCTTTCTAAATTTGGACGGATATTTGGCTGTGATAATAATTCCCCTCTTCCCCAAGACAGAGCATGCGAAATTCTCAAAATTGATACTCCAATGCCTTTAGACGATCCAATAATGGTGGATGGGTATAATAAAAAAATACATAAAGAGGATGAGAATATGGAAAGGCTTTATTCTCATTTACAATCCTCACCAATGCATTTGCCAATGTGGATTTGCTGAATAAATTAGCACTAAAATTATCAGCATTATACTCAGCCTTACGACTAAAATATCCAATAAATGGCATCATCCAAAAGCTAAAAATAGGAGATAACAAGACAATAAAAGCAAAGATACTACCGCTATTGCCATCAAGTCCCAGTCCTTTTAATATCTCTTGGGTAAAACAACCCATCAATACAAAAAGAATAAATATAAACAAAATGGTAAAAAATAAATTTTTGAAAATATCTTTATGTTTAAAATGACCTAGCTCATGCCCTAAAATTGCCAAAAGACCATCACTGCTTACTTTCTCTAAAAGAGTATCAAACAATATTACACGCTTGGTTTTTCCCAATCCTCCAAAATATGCATTTAACCTCCCATCCCTTTTGCTTGCATCCATTACAAAGATTCCATTACTTTTAAAATCTACCTCTTCTAAAAGACCCTCTATCCTCTCTTTTAAATTCTCATCTTCTAGGGGAGTAAATTTATTAAAAATTGGAGCAATTATTGTGGGATAAAGGACATTAATCAGGAGCACCACCAAAACAATAAAAATAAATCCATAAACCCACCAAAATTCAAAATTAGAAACAAGATAAATCAAAACATAACCAATCAATCCACTAAATACTAGCGTAAGCAAAAGACCTTGTAATGTATCTTTTAAAAAAAGCAAAAAGTTTGTCTTGCTAAAGCCAAACTTTTTATCAAGAACCATTGTGAGATAAAATGAAAGAGGAATATGAGTGAGTGTGTAAATAAGAAAAAAAGATAATAAAAAAAACAGACTGTAGTTATATGGATTATGAAAGAATTTTCCTACAAAATCTTGCAGAGCAAAAAAACCAAAACCAATCCAGCAAAAAAAAAGCACGCACTCATACAATGTAGAACAAATTGAAAATTTCAATTTCTGTATCGCATATATCCCTGCTTTCTTATAATCCTGCTCTCCTAAAATCATAGGAGAAGAATTGAGTTTTTTTTTCACAAAAGAAATCTGAACTAGGTCAATGTAGATTTTTGGTAAGATATACAGTGATATGAAGATCACAGACAAAAAAAGCAACATTTTCTTCTCCCTTATAATTGTTGGGAGGATTTTACGCTAAAAATATAAATCTTTATTAAAAATTAAAAAGGGTTTTTATACTATTGCATAAAAATTTTGTTTTTCTATGGAATGATGAGGTAATTTAGATGCAACCAAAATATATTTTTGTAACAGGCGGTGTGTTAAGTTCTCTAGGAAAGGGGATTTCTTCCTCTTCTATTGCTACACTACTTCAAGCTTCTGGTTTTAAAGTTTCAATACTAAAAATTGATCCTTATATTAATGTGGATCCTGGAACAATGAGTCCCTTAGAACATGGTGAAGTTTTTGTCACAGCAGATGGTGCTGAAACAGACCTAGACATCGGACATTATGAAAGATTTTTAGATACCAATTTAACAAAGCTTAATAACTTTACAACAGGGCAAATCTATCTTTCTGTGATTGAAAATGAGAGGCAGGGAAAATATTTAGGAAAAACCATACAAGTTGTTCCTCACATTGTTGATGAAATCAAAAATAGAATCAAGAATGTAGCCAAAGGCAATGACTTTTTAGTTGTAGAGCTAGGTGGCACAGTGGGTGATATAGAGGGCATGCCTTATTTAGAAGCAATGCGTCAAATGAAACACGAGCTAGGAAGCAATAGTGTAATTAGTATTCATGTAACCCTGATACCTTTCATCAAGGCTGCAGGGGAACAAAAAACAAAACCCACTCAACATTCTGTGCAAGAATTACGCCGTATAGGTATTAGTCCTCAAATTATTCTTGCAAGATGTGAAAAACCTCTTGGCAAGGAATTAAAAAAGAAACTAGCGCTAAGTTGTGATGTAGATGATGATAGTGTGATTGTGGCAGAAGATGCTCAAAGCATCTATCAATGTCCTCTTAATTTCCTAAAAGAAGATATTCTCACTCCTATTGCAAAATACTTTAATCTTAGCCCAATTAAGCCAAATATGGATGAATGGGATATTTTGGTTAAAAAAATTATTTCTCCAAAAAATCAAGTCAATATTGGTTTTGTAGGAAAATATCTTGATCTAAAAGAATCTTATAAATCTTTGACAGAAGCATTGATACACGCGGGAGCCAATATTGATACAAAGGTAAATATCAAGTGGATTGATAGCGAAAACCTTGAAGATCAAAATTTACATTTATTAGAAGATGTGGATGGGATTTTGATTCCAGGTGGATTTGGACACAGAGGTATTGATGGAAAAATAAGAGCAATCACCTATGCAAGAGAAAATAAAATTCCATTCTTAGGTATTTGTCTGGGTATGCAACTTGCAATTTTAGAGTTCTTGCGCAATGTTGCAAATCTTCCTAATGCAGATTCTGTTGAATTTAACCCTAACACCAAAGAGCCTGCAATCTATCTTATTGAAGACTTTATTGATCAAAATGGAGAAAATCAAATCCGCACCCATCAATCTCCTTTAGGTGGCACTATGAGACTTGGGGAATATGAATGCATCCTAAAAGAGGATTCTGTAATTTATAAAAGCTATCACTCCAAAAGCTTGATAAAAGAAAGACATAGACACCGCTATGAGGCAAATCCTAAGTATAAAGCGGTATTAGAACAATATGGTATGCAAGTTAGTGGAGAATCTCCAAACCAACTAATTGAAGCTGTAGAGATTAAAGATCATCCTTTCTTTGTAGCTGTGCAATTCCATCCTGAATTTACCTCAAGACTTAAAAACCCAAATGCAATCATCCTGGCTTTTGTCAAGCATGCATTTAAAAATAGAAGATAATGGATATCTTAAATCATCAAGACATAAGAGATATTTTACAAAAAAGATTTGAGGGGGATTTTTTCTATAGTCTCAAGGACCTCCCTCACCCCCATACCCTAAAAGATTCAAAACTTGGTGCTGAAATGGTCAAAGAGGCCATCTGCCAAAATCAAGAAATTTTAATTGTAGGCGATTATGATGTAGATGGTATCCTTAGCGTTGTTATTATGATGTCTTTTTTTGATGCTATTGGTTATAAAAATATCAGATACCATATACCCAATCGCTTTAGTGATGGCTATGGAATCAAAGTCCATCTCATCAAGCAATTGGTTGCCTCGAATTTTAATGGCATTATTATTACCGTAGATAATGGCATCTCTGCATTTGAAGTAGGAGAATATTGCAGAGAAAATAATATCAGACTGATTATCACAGACCATCATATGCCCCAAGAAAAACTACCTCTAGCAAATGCAATTATAAACCCTCAACAGCCAAATTGTAATTTTCAGCAAAAATCTATTTGTGGTGCCAGTATAGCTTGGTATTTTTGCAATTCAATTAAAATTGCATTGGATCTAAAAATATCAATGTTGGATCTACTCAAATATGTAGCAATTGCTACAATAGCTGATATGATGCCACTTACTCATGTAAATAAAATTCTTGTGAAAAAAGGTATTGAAGTCTTTAGAAACTCTACAAAAAAACCTGACCTTTTGCTAAAAACATTATTCAAAACACCAAAATTTGATTCTCAAGATATCAGTTTTAATCTTACCCCTCTTTTAAATAGTGCCGGAAGACTTGGTGATGCAAAAGTTGTGGTTGATTTTTTTCTCTCAAAAAAAGAAGAAGAAACTCATTTTATTTTTAATCAACTAAAAAATATCAACCAGCAAAGAAAGAATTTGGTTGAAGAGATTTTAATGGAATCTAAGAATTTTATTAAAGAAAACAAATACTGCATCATTGCATATAAAGAAGATTGGAATGAGGGGGTTTTAGGAATTATTGCAACCAAGCTTGCAGAACAATATAACAAACCTGCTTTCGCCTTTAAGATTGAAAATTCTATACTTAAGGGAAGTGGAAGGAGTGATGGCAAGATTGATATTTTTCAAACTCTTTTAATACAAAAAGAATTGTTTTTGCACTTTGGGGGACATTCTCAAGCTATTGGCTTAAGTCTATCTTATGAAAACCTAGATGCCTTTTTAGACATCTTTAAAAATGCAAAACCTCTTTTACAGGAAGAAAAACATAATATTTTAGGAAAAATCAACCTTGATATGATTGATCAAAAACTTTTGCAAATCTTAGAAGAATTTCAACCCTATGGACAAGCAAACCCATATCCCCATTTTGTCCTTGAAAATGTAACAATATTGGAATCTAAACCTATCAAGCAGGTGCATCAAAAACTTCTTTTTAGAAATCAAATTGAGGGAATGATATTTTTTTCAAATGAATTTTATAACAAAAATGACAAAGTAAATTTATGTGTAACCTTACAAGAATCCCTTTATTCAAAAACCCCCACACTGATTATTAAAGAAATTTCAAAATGCCCTTCATAACAAAAACCTATCATATCCAAAAACCAATCAAGGCCTTTCAATTAATTCAAAAAATACTCCAATGCAACAATAAAGAAGCACAAAAAATAATTGATAAAAATCGTATCAGATATAGAGGAAATCCACATCCAATTAAAAAATCTGATATTGTTTTGGGAGAAGTTGAAATTGAAGTTTTTGAACCAAAAGTTTCTATATTGCCTTTTTTCACGCATAAAGATTTTGCCCTCTATCACAAACCCTCAAATTTACTCACGCATCCAAAAGGAAGATTTTATCATCAAAGTCTTTGTGATAGCATTAAAGGAACTTTTGGTAGAGATTCTAATCCTGTGCATCGCTTAGACTTTGAAACAAATGGTATTTTGCTTGTTAGCACTCACAAGGCAAGTGAGGTTGTTTTAAAAAAGCTCTTTGAAGAAAATCAAGTAAAAAAAACCTATCTTGCACTCGTGGAGGGCATTGTTATAAAAAATCAAACCATTAATCTTCCTATACTAGAACCCAACAAAAGCTCTAAAAGTCAAGATCTAGGCATTAAATGCAAAATCCACCCAAAGGGAAAAGAAGCAATCACCCATATTAAAATTCTAAAATATTTTACAAATTCTACGCTTCTTGAGGTCACACCCATTACAGGGCGCACTCATCAAATTAGACTGCATCTTTTTACTATTGGGCATCCTATTATTGGGGAACCTCTTTATACATCAAATAAAAATGAAGCAAGAAAATATTTAGATACAAAGTTATTAACCGAAAATAAATTATGGCTTCAAGCCAAAAGTCTTGAGTTTTCTTACAAAGGGATAAAATACTTTTTTACTACACCATTTGATTTTTTCTAATCATCCCATTTAAATAAGATAAACAAAATAGTATTTAAAAGAATTGCAAAAAAAAAGGGGGGGGGGGCAGAGAAAATTCTGCCCAAATAAAAGAGGTTACTTAGCTAATAATTCATCAATCTTTTGGCTAATTGTAAGCTTATTATCAGGCTCTACTAATCTCTCTGTAACCTCAACACCATCTTTAAGAAACAAAAGTGTTGGAATTCTTCTAACTGCCAACATATCCTTTAATTCCTCATTTTTTTCAATATCTACTTTAAAGAATTTAACTGTTGAATATTCTTCCTCTAGAACTTTCATAATAGGTTCTATCCTTACGCAATCAGGACACCAAGAAGCACTAAAATCTACAACAGCCAAACCAACTTTGGCCTCTTTTTCAAATTGACCTTGATCTATATTTTTCATACTTTTCTCCATTATATTAGTATTTTTGTTAGAAAAAATCCACCAACCATAAGTATAGCAAATAGAACAAAAGCTAATCCAAATGCACCCTTACCAGAATCTGCAAACTTTTTAAGATCAATTTGCAATCCAAGAGCCACCATCGCAAAAGTCAAAGAAAGCTCGCAAATAAATATTAACACACTAATCATCTGTTTTATGGTATCAGTATTCATAAAATGGCCTGCTAGAGAATAAATATATGAGTTTAATACCACAACACCTAAAAACATAAAAGCAAACCAAGGAATGTGTAAATTCCTTTTTCTACCCACATGGTGACTTTTGGTTATAAACAAAGGCACAAGAAGCAATAAAGGCACAAGAAGAATCACGCGTATCATTTTAACAGTAATAGCACTTGCACTTGCAGTATCTCCAATGGATGCAGATGCACCAACTACATTAGCCACTTCATGAAGGGTTGCTCCTATATATACACCCATTTGACTTTCATTCAAATAATTATGCAAAAACAAACCATAAAGCAAGGGATATAAAAACATTGCAAAAAGTCCAAAAATAATTACAGTCCCTACTGCAACAACCCCTTTATAAGCCTCGGACTTGATTGAAGTTTCAAGAGCCAAAACTGCTGCTGCACCACAAATTGCACTACCACCACTAACAAGCAATGCTATATCCCTATCAAGGCCAAAAAATCTTGTGCCAATATAAAACCCTATTATCATGATAAAAACCACCACAATAGTGGCTATTAAAAGCCCATTGATACCTATACTTCCTATTTCATTCAAAGTCACCTTAAAACCATAAAGAATGATTCCTAATCTTAAGAGCTTCTTGGCACTAAAACTAACTCCAAGCTCCAAATCTTTTTTGCTTTTTCTAAACACAGGAGATAAAACTGCTCCTAAAATAATTCCAATTAAAAGTGCTGAAATATGAAAATGTTTGATCACATCCAATCCTGCAAAATAAAGCGAAGCAAAAACTATAACAGCTACAAACAATATCCCATATACATAACCCTGCTTTTCATTTTCCATTTTCTTGATCCTCTTTGAGTTTTAGTTTAAAAAGTTTTTTGTCAAAAATTGCGATGTAAAACATACCCTCAAAAATCTTAATATCTAATAAAAATCCCTCTACTTTTACCTCACATTTTTTAAATCCATTTTGCAAAGCTGTCGCTCTAAATAAGATTTCATGACCCAATTCAATTGGAGCTAAAAACTTCACTTCAGATGAAATAATAATGGCATTTTTTTTATTGATAGCACAAAGGGCTGCATAAGAGGCTGAATTAAAAATAAAGCCAAGATGTATTGTTCGCTCACTATCACTAAGCATTGCAGAGGAGGCGACAAAAACTACTTCTGCACTATTTTCTGCAATTCTTACCAACTCACCACAAAAATCTGTATTAACATTTGTGCAAACAACGAGTTTATCTGCGGGTTTTATCAAAGATATTGGTGCATCCATTTCTTGTTCTTGCATCACCTGCTCCTTTTAAATTTAAAATATCCTCTTTTAGGAGGTGGATAACCCTCGATTGTTTGATCTTGAGATAGATTCAAAAAAGAATCAAGACTTAAAGAATCAATCCAAGGGGTTTGCCTCTGCTCTTGTGTTGTAGTTTCTTTAATGCTTAAAACCTCAACCAATTCAAGATTGGCTCTAAAGCACCAAGCTTGTAGTGCTGGTATAGAAGGAATAAAATAAACATTTTTCATTCTAGCATAACTTACTTTTGGAGTGAGTGCAACCTCATCTTGATGATCAATGATTAAAGTATCCAAAATCAATTCTCCATCAGTTTTAAGACCTTGAGACAGACTTTTAAGGGATCTGATAGGATCGCTACGATGATATAACACACCTAAACAAAATATCACATCAAACTTCTTTTGATAATCCTTTAGATCATCTACTCCAAGCATTTCATAAACGATTGTTGTTTTTAAAAAGTGATTAATAAAACTAAATTGAGCAAAAAAAAGCTCACTTGGATCAAAACCAACCAAACTCTTTGGTTTAGACTTTAACATTTCAAATAAATAATAACCATTATTGCATCCAATATCTGCAACTTCCTTATCCCTTAAATCAATATGTGGAGCAATTTGATTCCATTTAATAAAGCTTCTCCACTCACTATCTATAAATAAATCATTTAGAAAAAAGGGTCCTTTGCGCCAAGGTTTTAATTCTTGTGCAAGATGATAGATTTTATTAGCTTCTTTTTCATCACTCTCAAATGAGATTCTAACGCCCTCATCACATAAATAAGTTGCATCAACTTCTCTTAGTTCTTGAATCTTCTGATAGGATTGATAAATCTTTGGATTTTTAAAATGCATCAAAACAGCGTTGCCATAGGCTCTATAACTGGCCTATTTAAAATTTGTGCCAAGTCTTGATTTTCTATCCCAAGAACAAGTGCAAAGTTATACCTTTTTTTACCAATAAGTTCTAAAAGTTCCTCTTGATTTTCATAATATGCCATCTCAAAATCAAAACTCACATCACAGTCCTTAGGAAAAAAGCCCACTATTCTTCCCCATCTCCCATTCTGCAAAATATAGTTTGCATAGTTACTAAAATCTATGAGAGATTTTTGGGCAATCACAACCCTCTCACTTGCACCATAATCCAATAATTTTGGCGTAGAATCTACAAAGCTTGGCAAAACACTGGGTAGGGATTTAAAAAGCCCTAAATTAAAATCAATTTGATAGGTTTGACAAAGATGTACAACTGCACTCAATTCGTTGAAAAACAATGCTGGGAGCAATAAATAATATTGTGAAAGCTTGTAATAAACTTTCATATCAAACAAAGTTGCAATATGTATTTCTAAAACCTTTTCTTGAGGCACTATGCTTTTTGTATATTCTAATGCAAGATTTAAAAAGCTATGATCAGAAACTACAACTCCCTTATAACTAGTGTCTTGACTAATCTTTTCTAATAATTTTTCTAAATTTCCATCAAAACACAATATCCCATCATCGGTGCAAACCTGTAAAAATATTTCAAACTCTCTAGGTTTAAGATAAAAAACCTCAATATTTTTATTCAACAGATAATATCTCACAAGGCGTGCTATAGATTCTTGCATATCCTGCACTTTGATCCACGCAATTTCTGCATCAATCATTTGTACAAATTTATCATATACAATTCCATATGCACCCATTGCAATTGCCATATCAATCTCTTCAAGACATTTTGCAAAAAAAAGACTTCCTTTTTTTAGACTATTTAGGCTTAATGCAATTCCATTAAAAGATCCAATTGCTGGGGAATTACTTAACTCACCTTGAAGCAACTCTACAACTTGGTTAATTCTCACTAGCTAACCCTACTTCCATTTTTTCTAAAATGATCTATACTTAATAAAGACAATCCCTCATCATCACTGACTGCTAAAATCATACCCTCTGAAATTTCTCCCATAAGCTTTGTGGGTTTGAGATTACTCAAAACACAAACTTGCTTATTGATTAACATTTCAGCTTGATAAAACTGGGAAATACCTGACACAATCTGTCTTAATCTCCCCTCACCCAAATCCACTTGAAGTTTTAATAATTTAGTGCTTTTGGGTATAGCCTCTGCTTTTATTACTGTTCCTATTTTTATTTCAATTTTTTTAAATTCATCAATAGTAATAAAATTTTTCAATTCTTCTACTTTCTTATCGCATTCTTTTTTTTCATCATCTTGCTTCAACTCTACTTTTGGAAATAGTGCAGATACTTTTTTAAGTTCAAATTTAGTTTCTATTTTAGCTTCTTGGACAAATTTTTTATAGTTGGAGCTATTAGGAGTTAATCCAAACACTTCTAATATTTTGCTTGCACTTGATGGCATTATAGGATAAAGACTTAAAGATCCCTTTATTAAAATATTGCAGAGCAATACCAATAATCCTTGCACTCTAGATACTTCACCCTCTTTTATAAGCCTCCAAGGCTCATACTTTGCAACAATAAGATTACCTAGTGCAAACATCTTCCATAGCTCTTCTAGATATTTTGAGGGCTTCATCTCCTCCATTAAACCATTTAAAGAATCTAATATTTTACTTACTTCATTAATCTCTTCTGGGAGGTCCTCCTTTTTACACTCCAACCTTAAATCAAAATATTTTTCTGCCATTCCAAGCAATCGATTTAGTAAATTTCCCAAAACATCTGCAAGTTCTGCATTAATCTTATTTACAAGAGCTTTTTTTGAAAAATCCCCATCTTGGCCAAAACTCACTTCGCGCATCAAAAAATATCTCAATGTATCAGTACCAAACTCTTCAACAATCTCTTTTGGATTGACTACATTTCCTAGGCTTTTGCTCATTTTAACACCATCTATCAGCCACCACCCATGTACATAAATATGTTTAGGTAATGGTAAATCCAAACTCATTAAAAATGCAGGCCAATACACTGCATGAAATCTTAAAATATCTTTTCCAACAATATGAGTTGCATTTTTCCAAAGATCTAGATCAAAATTATTACTACCATATCCCAATGCACTCACATAATTCATCAAAGCATCAAGCCAAACATAAATGATGTGTTTTTCATCTTGGAGAGACTTTGGCAGTTTAATACCCCACTCAAAGCTTGTACGCGTAATAGAAAGGTCATTCAATCCTCCCTTTACAAAGCTGATGACTTCATTTTTTCTAAAGCGAGGCAAGATACAATCTGTCTCATACCACTGTAACAATTGATCTTGGTATTTACTAAGCGCAAAGAAATAACTCTCTTCTTTTATCAAGGTCGTTTTTCTTCCACAATCTGGACAACATCCATTTTGCAATTGAGAGTTTGTAAAATAACTCTCACAGCTTACACAATAATTCCCCTCATATTCCCCCTTATAAATATCTCCTTTTTGATACATAATCTCAAATGCTTTTTGAACTCCGGCAATGTGATTAGAATCTGTAGTGCGTATAAAATAATCATAATCAATTGCTAACACATCCCAAAGGTCTCTAAACTTGGCACTAATAAAATCTGCATAATCCTTTGGACTTTGGGATTTTTTAGTAGCAGATTGTTCGATCTTTTGCCCGTGCTCATCGGTGCCTGTAAGAAAAAACACATCTCTACCCCTAAGTTGGTGATATCTTTTTAGCATATCTGCAATAAAGGTTGTGTATGCGTGTCCTATATGTGGGACATCATTTACATAATAAATAGGAGTAGTAATAAAAGATTTCATAATTTTAGCCCTTGATTTTTTAAAGGATTAATTATAACAAAAATTACCTAGTGGGAATAGCGCAATACTCTCCTACCAGATTCATTAATAATATCAGCAAAACTATCTAAATAATCAAGATAAGCAATAAGATATTTTCTACTAATCCCCCAAGCCTCCCTTAAAATTTCAAGATTTAAATATCCATTTTTCTCTAATAACAAACGCATCTCTTGAATGAGGGTTTGTAGTGTTTGTGTGGGGACAAATAAATTATGTGCTAGCCGAACAACCTTTTGTGAAGCACAAAGTTCTTTTAAAGCATCATCTCCAATCTTTCTATCAATATCTAAGAGATCATAAATATTATATGGGGCTTGAGGACTAAACTTACCATCAAGGAGAATTTGATAGATTCTATCCCTAACATAATGATTGAGATCATCTAACTTATTCTTGATACTTAGATACAAATTTTGGTTTTTTGTAATCAACCCACCCTGATATAGTTTTTCAAGAACAAAAGATAAAACATTAGGACTTGCCCAAGCTATTTTCAAAGACAATGCTTTTGCAGAGAGCAATGCTAAGGGATTTTTATCAAAAATTTTTAATATTTCTCTTTCTAAAATATCTAAACTCTCTTGATGATATAAAACAAGGTTTTTATCATCCAAATATCCTGATGATATGTTTTGTGCAATTTCCAAAATCTCTTGATGATTTAAACAAAATCTTTGTGAAGATGATATGAGACCAAACCCGCGCTTATGAGCTGAAGAAATCAATTGAAATGCACTAAATAAATCATCCAAAAACAGAGCTTCTAAAAGCTTTATTTTTTGGTTTTTCTTCATTGGATCTATAATTGGATTTAAAACCATACCCCCTGCAATATTTCTCTCTTCATCTCTTAAGATAAAGCGCTCTTTAAAAATAGAAAAAATCTTAGTATCACTTTTTAAGGTTGCAAAAACCCCATCTTTAGCTTGCTCCAAAACTATTACCTTAACCAGACTTCTCTTTGCTCCAATAAATAATTGAAAAGTTTTATTGTGCAAATCTTTTTTATCCAAAGGAAATAAAATCACATCAATTTGATCAAAACCCCTCATATATCCTTTTTGAGTCAGTAAAAATCCTCTTTGCAACTCACTGCTTGAGATTCCGCTAAGATTAATGGCTACACGATGTGAAGTAAAGGCTTCTAGAACATTTTTGTTATGAGTCTGTAGTGATTTTATGGTTAATTCTTTATCTAGCTCACAAACATATACTTTCTTATCACAACTAATACTCCCGCTTATGATACTCCCGCTAACAACACTACCAATACCCTTTAAAGAAAAGCTTCTATCAATGTAATATCTAAAAAAACCTGCACTCTTATTTGAAAACTTTGGAATATTATCTAGTATATTTAAAAGATTTTTATGTGTTTTTAAATCAAAAATACTAAAAAACACAACCTCTTTAAGATGAATTTGATTGAATTTTTCAAAGAGCTTAACTACAGAATCCTTGAGCTCTAAAAGCCTTGTTTCATCTTCGCATAAATCAATTTTACTAATCACACAAACTGCTTGTTTAATGCCTAAAAAATTTGCAATCTCAAGATGCTCAATTGTTTGAGGCATAATCCCATCATCAAATGCAACTACAAGTAGCATTACATCTATTCCAAAGGCACCAGCTATCATATTTTTTATGAGTTTATGATGCCCTGGAACATCAATAAAGGCAATTTGTCTTTTTTGTGTTTTTAGGTCTGAAAAACTAATATCAAGAGTAATTCCCCTCTCTTTCTCCTCAATACTCTCATCACCATCAAAGCCATTAAGGCATTTGATCAATGAGGTTTTTCCATGATCAATATGTCCCCCTAAACCAACGATGATATCATTATCCATTGCGATTTTTATAATCTAAATAATCAAAAGTTTTAACTATTTCAAATTTTTCATCATCAATAATTCCTAAAGATGGAAGAGGTATCCCATTAAAGGTTGTATTTTTTACAATAGTGTAGTGAATCATATCTTCAAATATAATACGATCTCCTATTTTTAAAGGGGTCTTAAAACTATAATCACCAATCACATCTCCTGCTAAGCAAGTTGGCCCTCCCAATCGATACTGATAAACTCCAACCCTCTCACCTAAATCAAACTCTACTTGATGAGTATCCTGACAAACCTTCCTCACCTTTGGTCTATAGGGCATTTCCAAGCAATCTGGCATATGCGCGCTTGCAGAAACATCCAATATAGCAATTTGCATTTCATTATAAATAATATCCACCACCTCACCAATTAAAAAACCACACTGCCAACCCACAGCCTCTCCTGGCTCCAAGAACACATCAATATGGTTGAAATGGGATTTAAAATCTCTAATGATTCCATTTAATAAACCAAGATTATAATCCTCTCGCGTAATATGATGGCCTCCACCAAAGTTTATCCATTTCATTTTAGGAATAAAATCCCCAAAATGAGAAATAAAATGTTCAAGTGTTCTTTTCAATGCATCAGAGTTTTGCTCACAATGTGTGTGAAAATGCAAACCATCAATCCCATCTAATCCAAATTCTCTAAACCCCTTATTAAACTCACTAGGATTAATCCCTAAACGACTCCCTGCAACACAGGGGTTATAAATAGGAGGTTCCACCTCACTATACAAAGGATTTACTCTCAATCCTACCTCAATGGGCTTTAATCCAAGCTCTATAAATTGCTTATTCTTTTGATCAATTTTTGGCTTAAACTTCTGCCATTGATAGAATGAGTTGAAGATAATATGCGTTGCAATAGGCAATAAAGCATTTATTTCATCCTCTTTATAAGCGGGGGAAAAAACACAAATTTCTTTATTAATCTCTCTACCGCCAAACTCTTCAAATCCAAGCCTTGCCTCATAGATTCCACTTGCAGTGGTTCCACTCAAATACTGGCTTGCTAAATCAAAGCTATGCCAGAAAGCAAAACCTTTAAGAGCTAATAAAATTTTTGCTCCACTATCCTTTTGTACAGAATCCAAAATTTTTAGATTCTTCTCCAACAATGCCTTTTCAAGAACATAGCATGGAGAAGGTATTGAAAAATAATCCATCAAGAACCTACCAATAATTTTCTAATAATTGCCTCTAATTCTACAGGATTTGACTTTGAGACAAAATAATCAGCTTTCAAAGAAAGTGCCATCTCCTCATTACTACTTCCGCTCATTGAAGAATTTACAATAATTGGTATATGAGCAGTTTGAGGATTATTTTTAGTTTGTTTAATAACCTCAAACCCACTCACTTCAGGCATTTCTAAGTCTGTAATAATAAGGCCAATATCTGCAATGTTTGTTTGATTTGCAAAGAGATAATCTAATAACTTTTGCCCATTAATAAAATCAAAATGTTTTAACCCCAGCTTATCTAAAATCAATCGCATTGTCTTTAGCACACTCAAACTATCATCTGCCAATAAAATTATCTTTTGGCTCTCAATTTTTTTCAATCTAAGCAACTCTGATTTCTTTTCGCTTTCAATCCAAGGGAAGACATCTATAAGCATTCTTTCAATATCTACTACCTGCACTAATCTTCCATCAAAATATCTTGTATGACTCACTATTTTATTATTTTGACTTCCCCCTGTAACGCCAATATTTTGTTCCATCTCCGTCCATTTCTTTGACAAGATTCTATCAGCCTCATAAATGCGAACGCCTATGGTCCATCTTGAAAACTCACAAATCATCACCACATCATCTTTTGTTTGAGGGCGTGTCACTTTATAGGGCGCAAGACTTCTTGTTGGATTATTGGAATCATAATGAAACCACTTTCGCATATCCACTAAGGGCAAAGTCATATCCCTAATAGTGATTAACCCATCAACAAGTGAATTTTCCTCATAGCTTACAACACTCAATGCACCACTATATTTAATAACTTCTCTAATTTTAAAAACATTTACTGCATATAAATCTTTATCTTTTTCTAATCGAAAACAAAATAACTGCAACTCGTTATTTTTGTGCAAGCTTGTAACTTGATCAACTTGTGACAGATTAGACATAAAAACCTCAAAAATTATTAAGATAGCTTGGCAAAATCATACCATTTTATTTCGAGTTTAATTTAACAAAGTTCTTGTAGTAGGAAACAAACATTTCTTGCATAAATCCTCAATAGCCCTATGATTTCTAAATCCTTCTTTTATTTTTCTTGCCCTATCAGTGCTTAAAACTTCTTCCAAACTATCATCCCATAAGCTCCCTAGGGCAATATCTCCTTGGGTATCCATACAACAAGGAACCACTATTCCATTTGAGAGGATGCCCACCTGATCTTTTAGTGCATGGCAGACTTTATAATCTTGTAAGGCTTCTTTTTTCACACTAGGCCATTCAAAAGTCTTGGTAATATTTAAAAAAATATATTCTTCTAACTTTATTCTCTCAAATGCTTTTAAATTCCTTGGAATCTCCTTATTAAAAAATTTAAAAATATCTTGAAGTGGCAACAGATTTAATGTAGTATCTTGGATTCTTAGGTTGATAAAAACCTTACTAGGATAGCTCATTTTAAATGCACAAAAATCCAAAATTTTTTGTAGATAATCAGGATGTTTTTTATTATTTTTATCAAACCCTGCATCCAGAGAAAAAGCGATTTGATGTATAGGAGGTTGGATTAAAAAATCTTTGGATTTTAAATAAAAGCCACTTGTAACTAAATCCACAGACAAATTTGCATTCTTTAGGATTTCTAAATACTCTTGCAAATTCTTGATTCTGCAAGGATCTCCCAAAATGTGCAAGCAAACATACTTACATTTTCCCCGTATTTGATCTACTATTTTTATAAAAAGCTCTTTTGACATTTCTCCCCGTATACCCTTTTGGCTAGGACAGAAACTGCACTTAAGACCACAAATATCACTGAGTTCAATATAAATCTTTTTAAAATACATAAAAATCCAAAAATTTGATAAAAAAATAAGTAAGTTTAGAATATTATCAAGTTTCTAGAGACAAAAATTACAATAAGGAATTTTAGGATAGTTTTATGAAAAAAAATCTTTTAATGATGCCTGGACCAACGCCAGTTCCCAACTTCTTATTAAAAGAAATTGCAAAAGATCCAATACCACACCGGAGCACAGAATTTATCACTCTATTAAAAGAAGTATATGAGAATCTCAAATATGTTTTTCAAACCCAAAATGATATTTTTATCTATGCATCTAGTGGAACTGGTGCAATGTGTGCTGCATTAGAAAATATCTTAAATCCAAATGACAGAATCTTGTGTCTTGTAATGGGTAGCTTTAGTCAAAGATGGGTTGATATTGCAAAAATGAGAGGCGCACAAGTGGATATCATTTCTTGCCCATTAGGAAAGAATATTAATCCCACGCTCTTACAAGAGCATTTAAACAAAAATGCACCCTATAAAGTAATCACGCTTACACACAATGAAACATCAACAGGAGCCGCAAATAATCTACAAGTTCTTTGTCCTATTATCAAAGAATCTGGTGCTTTATGTGTGGTGGATGGGATCTCAAGTATCTGTGCAATGCCTTGTAAAATGGATGAGTTGGGGATTGATATTCTTATATCTGGCTCTCAAAAAGGCTTTATGTTACCTGCAGGATTATCTTTTCTTGCTCTTAGTCAAAAAGCCTTTCAAATGCATCAAGAGTGCATCCATCCGAGTTTTTACTTTAATTTTTCACTCTATAAAGATGCTCTAAAAACGCACTCCACTCCTTTTACTCCATCCATTAATCTTATTTTTGGGCTTTATTATGCCTTGCAGTTTATCAAACAAAAAAAGCTTGAAACACTTCATATGGAGCATAAGCAACGCACTTTAGCACTTAGGAGAAGTTTTAGAGCTTTGGGGCTAGATCTTGTCGTTCCAGATGATGCAGATGCAGGCTATGCACTTACTGCGATATTTCCTCCTAAAAACATTCAGGCAAACACTCTAAGAGAAATATTAAAAAACCAATATAAAATCCTTGTAGCTGATGGACAAAACGAACTAAAAAATAAAATTATCCGCATTGGAACCTTGGGGTATATTAATAACAAGAATCTAATCTTTTTTACTCAAGCACTAGAAAACACATTGTATCAATTAGGCTATAAGTTTAAACCAAACATAGGGACAAAAACCCTAATAAAAGCTTTGGGTCTAGAAAAATAAAGCTTCCTTAAAGCTTAAGTCCTATTTAAGATCTGCCCAACTATCACCTATATTGACGCCACATTTTAATGGAACCTCTAGTTGATAGATATGATTCATAATATATTCAATTTCCCTACCAACTTCTATAGCCTCGTGTTCTGGAACTTCAAAAATCAATTCATCATGCACTTGTAAAAGCATTTTTATGGTTTTGTTTTGATACTTTTTATAAATTTCTAACATAGAAAGCTTAATCAAATCCGCTGTGCTTCCTTGAAAAATAGAATTGATTCCCTCGCGCAAGTAATTGCTCTTTATAAACTCTGTAATACCTTGAAAATTAAAATATCTTCTATGTCCCAATAGTGTTTGAGAATAACCATTTTGCAAAATCAATTCTTTTTGAGTATCTAAAAAATTTTTTACAGTGGGAAATAAAGCAAAATAGCGCTCAATATACTCTCTTGCCTCTGCCATTTTAATTTTAAGTGTTTGAGACAGCTTTTTTGCTCCCATTCCATAAATAAGTCCAAAATTAATGCTTTTTGCAATTTGACGCTTACTTTGTGCTTCATCCTTTGTAAAAATCATCTCAGCCGTTTTTAAGTGGATATCTAAATCTTGCCTAAACCCCTCTATCAACTTTTCATCTTTTGAAAAATGTGCAAGAAGCCTAAGCTCAATTTGCGAGTAATCTACACTTAATAGTTTTTTGCCTTTTGTTGCAACAAAACCTCTTCGTATCTCTCTTCCCAAATCACTTCTTACAGGAATGTTTTGCAAATTTGGAGATTTTGAGCTAAGCCTACCTGTGGTAGTGCCTGTTTGTAAAAAAGAGGTGTGTATCTTGTTTTCACTTGTTTTTAGCTTCAAAATTGGTTCTACATAAGTATTTTTAAGCTTAAAGAGTTCTCTATATTGCATAATACAAGGAACAATAGGATGGTCATTATAAATTTCCTCCAATGTTTGCTCATCGGTGCTATAACCACCCTTAATCTGTCTTACTGTCCTTAGTTTTAGGTTATTAAACAAGACTTCAGAAAGTTGCTTGGGTGAGTTAAGGTTAAAAATTTGATTTGCGTGGGTAAAGATTTCCCCCTCTTTTTGTGAAATTTTTGAGCCCAATTCAATCCTTAATTTTTCAAACCACTCCACATCAATTGCGATTCCATCAGCTTCCATATTGTGTAAAATTTTTATAAAAGGATATTCTAAGTTTTCAGCCAACTCCAACAAAAAATCTAGTTTTTTTTCCTCTATAACAGCCAAGAGTTTGAAATAAAGCTGATAGGTTGCCACAGCATCTTCACTTGCATACTCACTAGCCCTCTTTAGATCCACATCACTAAATACTTTCCCCTTTTCAACAACATCTTCAAAAGGGATCATTTTGTGAGAAAATAAACGCTCCATCATTGCATCTAAACCAACAATGCTAGCACTATCAATGAGCCATCCTAAAATCATTGTATCTTTAAGATTTTTTGGAAAATTGAGTGCAAAGTTTGAGTGGATTGCTAAAAGATCAAACTTAATATTATGGCCCACCACTTGATGAGAAAAAATTTTCTCAATCACTTTTTTTGCACATTCTAAACCAATTTGTTCTTCAACTCCCAAATAATTGTGTGCAATTGGAACATAATATCCATTTATTCCATCAAAACAGAAGCTAAAACCCACAACCTTGGAATGTAGAGCATCCAAAGAATCTGTTTCACTATCAAATGCAACAATTGCATCTTCTGGAATCTTTTCTATAATTTCAAGAAGCTCTTTCTCATCAGTTATAAGATTAGCTTTAAAATTAAATTCTGATTGTGAAGGAGGAATATAGCCAATCCCTCCTATGCCCTTTGCGCGTATTGTTTTAATTGAAACTGTAATAGGCAGTTTCTTTATTCTTTGTAAGAGTTTATAAAATTCATAATATTCAAAATCATCTACAATTTTTTCTAAGGGATTTTGACTGGGCAATTTTGCACAAGAAAAGTCAAATGTCTCAAACAAATCTTTTTTTAATGTTACAAGTTCTTTACTCAAATAAGCACTTTCTTTATTTTCCCTAATATTTTGAGCAATCTTCTTGCTCACCACCGTATCTAGGGAATCTAAATTTGCATAAATTGTATCAAGATCACCAAAATGCCTTATAAGTTTTTGTGCTGTTGTAGGACCTATCCCATTGATACCTGGAACATTATCGCTGCTATCACCCACCAAACTCTGATACTCAATAAAATCCTTAGGATAGACTCCAAATTTTGAAAAACATTGCTCTTCTTTTATCTGTACCTTTTTTATAGGATCAAATAAACAAATATGCTCATTAATAAGCTGGTATAAATCCTTATCATGACTCCAAATCTCTACATTAAAGCCCTGCTCAATTGCCTTCTTACTTAAAGAGGCGATCACATCATCTGCTTCATATCCATCAACACTTACACTTGCCAATCCCATTTTTTCAATCCATCCCATAGCAATAGGAAGTTGCAAGGTTAAATCTTGGGGCAACTCATGGCGTGTTGCTTTATACTGGGGATAGATCTGCTTGCGGTGATTAGTTTTCCCCTCAAGTGCAAAAATCACATAATCAATGCTACGATCCTTATAAACATTCATTAAAAGATTTGCAAATCCCATTAAAAGACCTGTTGGGAACCCTTCTTTATTTTTCAAGGGAGGAAGGGCATAGAAACTGCGAAATAAAAAACCAAAAGTATCAACTAATACTATTGATTGCAATCTTGCATCTTTTCAATAAAAATAAACTGGTGATCGCTTGGTAGTGCCTCAAAAACAGCTCTTGAAAGCTCCCTAATCTCCCAAAGTGCTGACCTTGAACTTCTTAATTCTAAAAAATTTTGCAGACTTCTTGCATTCACGCTCCACGCTAATTCTGTTTTGTAGCTCTCTGGCAATGCATATTTTGCAATATCATTTGAGATTCCACTTAAAAGCAGACATCGCAATTTCTCAAGTGCAAAAATAGAGGCCTCATCCACTAAATCATTATGAGTAAAAACTAAAAACTTACTAGCTCTATTCTTGTTTTCTTCACTAATTGGCAAAAAAGTCTCTTGATCTTTTAGCTCTTTTAATGTATAGCGCGTAGATTTAACACTCAAACTTGCTATTCTATGACGCGCAAGTTCTTGCAAACAAGATCTGCTAATATCTTGAATATAAAAATTATAATACAAATGCTCTAAAGTACTAGAATGCTTATTCTTGTTACCAACCCTATCAATGAGTGCCATATCTTTTTCCCCGCCATTATCGCTTTTATCAAAACTTTGCCAACAGGTACGAATAGACAAGGAACAAATCTCTATTGGGGTATAATGCCTCAAAGTTACTTTCATTTAAACAACCTTAGTCTTTTTAATCAAAAAATTATACTAGCCAATTTTTAATCATTTTATAGTTTCATATACAAACAAGATTCTATATTTTTACTACAATTCAAAGACTTATAAAAAACAATAAACAAAATCATTTTTAGCATTTTTGATTCTATTTTTTCATCCCCTTATTTCTTCCCCCTAAAGCTCATCATCTCTATATTTTTTCAATATGCAATTATTTATGGCATTTCTTTTACTTTATCTTGGTCTCTTACATTGCTTGATTGCAAAACCCTATGATCTTAATCGCATCTCTTATAAATCTTTTTACACAAATATCCCATTTGCTATCTCACAAAATCCTAAAAAATTAATCCCAGAGAGTGATTACAACAACATTTTATCTTTTATTCTTTTCTTAAATAGATTACCCAATAAACCAGCTTAATGTTTTATTTTCTAAATTAAGCATAGGCTCTGTTTATTTATTTAATCCCATCCTACAAGCTTCTAATCCTAGCAATCTCATCTCTAATTCTAGCAGCCTCTTCAAAATCCAGTTTTTTAGAAGCCTCTAGCATCTTTTTATGGAGCTCTTTTATAATACTTTCTCTCTCAGCCTTTGGAATCTTATTCTTCTTAGAAGCCTTGTCATAAAGGTTTGCACTAGATTCTAATTTAAGCTCTTCTTCAAGGTTTCTTACTACAGTTTTTGGAGTAATTCCATATTTTTTATTGTGGTCTTGTTGTTTTTTACGACGATAATCTGTAATGTCCATCGCTCTTTGCATACTTTGAGTAATTTTTTTTGCATACAAGAGCACCTTACCATTTACATTTCTAGCAGCTCTTCCCATCGTTTGGATAAGGCTTGTCTCACTTCTTAAAAAACCTTCTTTATCTGCATCCATAATTGCTACCAAACTCACTTCTGGAAGATCTAATCCTTCTCTTAAAAGATTGATTCCTACCAAAACATCAAACTCCCCAAGTCTTAATAATCTAATAAGATGATTTCTCTCAATTGCATCAATTTCACTATGCATATATTGAATCCTAATGCCTAGCTCTGCATAGTATTTGCTTAACTCTTCTGCCATTTTTTTAGTCAAAGTGGTAATCAATACGCGTTCTTTCCTTGAAACTACTTGCTTAATTTCATCAAAAAGATCTTGAACCTGATTATCGCTATCCCTCACTTCATAAACTGGATCTAAAAGCCCTGTGGGTCTTATAATTTGCTCTGCAATATTTTCCCCACTAAGATCTAATTCTCTTTGTGATGGAGTTGCAGATACGAATAAAAAATGTGGAGCCTTTTGGATAAATTCTTCAAACTGCAAAGGGCGATTATCTAGGGCACTAGGAAGTCTAAAGCCATATTCTACAAGCACTTCTTTCCTGCTTCTATCACCCGCATACATACCACCAAACTGCGGTAAAGAAACGTGAGATTCATCTACAATAACCAAATAGGGTTTCTTTTTTTGCTCAAAATAATCCAATAAAGAATAGGGAGTTTCTCCTTCTTTTTTTCCCGTAAGATGTCTGGCATAATTCTCAATCCCCTTGCAAATACCACTTGCTTGTATCATTTCTAAATCAAACTCTGTGCGAGACTTTAAACGATTGTATTCAATCATTTTTTTTTCTTTTTCAAAAAAACTCAATCTTTGACTTAACTCATCCTCAATATTTTTTATTGCAATCTTTTGGCGGTCATATCCTACAATAAATTGATTTGCAGCATATATGACATAACTTTGTAGTTTTTTTACCTCTTTCCTCTCAATGCTATCAAATAAAGCAATACGATCAATCTCATTACCAAAAAACTCAATCCTTACAAACTCAAGCTCATTGTATGCAGGAAAAATATCTACACATTCTCCACTTACCCTAAAATTACCTCTCTCAAAAAAATTATCATTGCGCGTATATCCCATATCTACAAGTTTCAATAAAAAATCTTTATAGTTATGACTTGCTCCAACTTCAACTTTTTCTATCATTTGTAGATATTCTTGTGGATTTCCTAAACCATAATTAGCAGAAACAGATGCCACAACAATTACATCATCATATGCTAGGAGCGATGTTGTTGCGCTAAGTCTTAGTCTTTCTAAATCCTCATTGATACTAGAATCTTTTTCTATAAACAAATCCCTCCTTGGAATATAAGCCTCTGGCTGATAATAATCAAAGTGTGAGATAAAATATTCTACATGATTACTAGGAAAAAAGCCCTTAAATTCACTGTAGAGTTGGGCGCACAAAGTTTTATTATGACTCATAATCAATGTGGGCATATTAAGTTTTGCAATAATATTTGCCATTGTATAAGTTTTTCCGCTACCTGTAACTCCTATTAAAGTTTGATAACGATGGTTTTCTTGTATGCTTTTTACAAGTTTATCAATTGCCTGGCCTTGATCACCTGCTGGCTTATAAGATGAGTTTAAGATAAATTTTGACATTTAATCTCCAAAAAATAAACTTTCAATTATACAGCCTAACCTAAAAGTTTAAGGCCAATTACAGAAGCAATGATAATAAACAAGCAAATGCCCTTGAGCCAAGTTATATTTTCTTTAAAAAACAAGGATGCCATAAATACCCCTCCTATAGTTCCTATTCCTGTCCATACCGCGTATGCTACACTTATTTCAATTTCTCTCATTGCTAAAGAAAGAAATCCCAAAGAAATCCCAAAGATACTCATCATACACAAAAACCAAATGATTGAACTTATGCCTTTTTTCATTGAAGTCTTTTTCATCACAAAAATAGAGAGAATCTCAAAAAAACCTGCAATAACTAGATAAATCCAACTCATTTTGCATCCCTACTAAGTAACTTAAGCCCCATAACTCCGCAAAGTAGTGTAATAATCAAAACTAATTTTTTTAAAGAAAAATTATTGATCCACATATCAATACAAGTCAAAAGCCCTGCCCCAAGTCCCACAAATATTGTATATACAATGCTTACTTCCATTTTTTTACAAGCTTGTATAAGACAAAGAGAAGAAGATAGGACACAAAGAGCAATGCCTATTATTTCCCAAATATTTTGAGTTGTGTATTTAAGACCCAATGCCCATAAAATTTCAAATGCCACTCCAAGTAAAATCCAAACCATTTTTTCTCCTTAAAAAAAAGCGTAATTCTATATAATTTTTTAATAAAAAATCTAAAATCTAAAGCCCCTCAAAAATTCCCATAATTTTCCGCAACTCTCTTTAGAATAATAAGTATTTTTAAAAAAATTGATATACTAGAAAAACTAAAAACATGATAGGAAAAAGGGAATGCTACTTGAAAAACTAAATCAAAAAATTGATGAGCTTTTACAGATTATCCAAGAGCAAAAAAATGAGCTTCAATCACTCCGACTAAAGGTTACAACCCTCACTACACAAAATGAAGAAAAGGATCGTCAAATCTCTCAGCTTTATGAGCAAATTGCACAAAAAGATTCTGAAATACAAAAAATTTATGAGAAAATCCAAGAAAATCTACAAAATGGATAGCAAGGTCATTATCAATTTAGAGCACAAGCATTTTGAACTGGACCTAGAAATGTTTGACATAGAAGCAAAAAAAGAAATTTTTGCAACTTTTCACAATAAACATATGAAAGCAGAGGAACTTTTGAGGCTTTATCTTCAAAAGATTCAAAAAGAACATATGCAAAATGCTCAAATTCAAAATATTCTTAAAAAAATTACACTTTAATGTTTTATTACCTCATTGCTCTTTTAAAATCAAATGCGCCCTTATTAACCTATGCATCAAAAGAGGAATTGTCAGATTATGAGATTGTATCTTTAGATTTTAAAAATAAGCAAAAGATAGGCATTGTAATAAAAAAAGTAGAACCCCCCTCTTTTGAGTGCAAAGAAGCAAAAAAAACCCATCTTTGCTTTACACAGCTACAAATAAAGCTTGCAAATTTTATTGCTCAATATTATTGTTCAAGCTATGGTGAGACTTTTGGAATCTTTTACCCCAAAGAGGCACAACAAAATGCCACCACTCTATCGCATTATAATCCCAATCTTCAAGAGCTCAATAAAGATCAAAAAGAGGTATTTAATTTTTGCAAAAATAAAAACTTTTCTTTGCTTTTTGGAGATACGGGTAGCGGGAAAACTGAAATTTATTTTCATCTTATAGATTCTATCTTGCAACAAAATAAACAGATTCTTTTTTTAATGCCTGAAATCTCCCTAACACCTCAAACAGAAAAAAGACTAAAAAATACCTTTGGGGATATTATAGGAATCTGGCATAGCAAGATTTCTACCAAAAAAAAACAAGAGATTTTAAAAAACCTAAATAATGGTCAAATTAGGATTATTGCAGGGGCTAGAAGTGCGCTTTTTTTACCTCTGGAGCATTTAGGTTTAATTATTGTGGATGAGGAACATGATGATGCCTATAAGTCCCAAAGCAGACCTCGATATAATGCAAAAGATCTTTGTATTTTTTTAGCAAAACATACAAAGATCAAGGTTGTTTTAGGATCAGCAACTCCAAGTCTTCAAAGCTATCATCTTGCAAAAAAAGAGCAAGCAATTGCAAGAATTAAAGGAACCTTTCATAAGACAAAAAAAGAAATTTTGTTTGATAGCTCTCAAGATATTTTAAGTCAAAAATTACTCCAACTCCTTAAAGAAAGTCTGGATAAAAAAGAACAAGTCATTGTATTTGTTCCAACTAGGGCAAATTTTAAAACCCTGCTTTGTAGTCAATGTGGAAACACCATAACTTGTAAAAACTGCAGTGTTGCAATGAGCTTGCATCATAAAAAAAATATGATGCTTTGTCATTATTGTAATTTCTCTAGCCCTATTACAGAAAAATGTCCTGCTTGCAACTCTACTGCACTCACTTCAAAAAGACTAGGAACTGCTCAGCTTCTCTTAGAACTTCAAGAAATCTTTCCACAGGCAAAAATTGATATTTTTGATAAAGACCACACAAGCACAAATAAAAAACTCAAAAAGATTCTTCAACAATTTAAAAATCAAGAAACTGATATTTTAATTGGAACTCAAATGATTAGCAAAGGACATGATTTCCACAATGTCAATCTAGCTGTTATTTTAGAGATTGATTATATTTTAAAAAGTCCTGATTTTAGATGCAATGAAAAAGCCCTAAGCCTTATTTATCAGGTTTCTGGAAGAAGTGGCAGAAAAGAAAATGGAAGGGTTTTAATCCAAAGCTTTAACGCTCCTTTTTTAAAATCTCAAATTTTTGATTATCAAGACTTTTTAGAATATGAATTAGAAAATAGGATGGATTATTACCCTCCATTTGTAAAATTAATTCTTCTACACTTTGAGGACAAAAAGGAAACAATAGCTCAACAAAATATGCAAGAGATTCTCTCAAAACTTTCATCTAGTTTTTTTGAAATCGTAGGTTATGGAAAATCAGGAATAGAAAAGGTAGCAAATATCTATCGCTACCACATTTTAATCCGCACCAATCAACCCATAAAAACCATTAAATTTTTACAACATCTTTTTGAAAAATATAAAAATTTTGAAATTGATGTTGATCCTATTGATCTCTCCTAAATTTCTGGTATTTTCAATCATAAGACACTGGTTTTTCGCATTTTTTATTTTATAATTTTGAATGTAAATCTCATTATCGGAGTTTTTTTTATGAAAAAAAGTTTATTTAGAAAAATACATATTTATGCAAGTGTATTTTTTTTACCAATGGCTATTATATTCTCTTTGACAGGGGTTTTATATATCTTTGGTATTGATCAAAACTACAAATTGGAGCAAAAAAAATATGAAATAATTCAAAAAGAACCTGTTGAAAATTTACAAAAATTTGTGCTTGATTTTTTAGTAGAAAATAATATTCCCCTACCAAGCAACACAGAACTAAAAAATGGAAAAAGAGGTATGAGTATGGGTAGTACAAAATACTTCATTAGCATAGAGCAAAAACCAAATCAAATTACTATCCAAACTAATAAGCGTAGTTTTTATGGCAACTTGATGATGCTACATAAAGCAAAGGTTGGAAAAGCTTTTCAAATCTTTAGCATTATTTTTGGAATTGCACTATTAGTTTTTTATTTTAGTGGTTTCATTATCACTTCTTGGTGCAAACAACATCGAAAGGAAAGTGTCATTTTTTTAATTTTAGGAATCTTAGTTACAAGCATTCTTGGATATATTAGTGTTTAACCATCAGCCTCTCTAAAGAGGCTTTTAAAACTTTGCATAAGTAAAACCTACAGTAAAAAACATATTGTTTTTTATATCTGCAGCCTGATCAACTAATGTTGCAAAAAATGGAATGGAGCATCTGATATGAACCGCATAAAAATCTCTAAATATAAGCCTTAAACCGATATTTGCTCTCATATCAAAGCTAAATGCAGTGGAAGAAAGTTTCAAACTATAAGAGCCATCAACACTATTAAGCATTTGATTGTAATGAATCACATCAAAACCAAGACCAAGTCCCGCAATAAATCCCACTCCAAAATTATCACTATTATAAGCATTCATCACAGCATTAGTATTGAGTGTTGAGGTAATCATAAAGCCTGTAAATTTATTTTCAAGATAACTTGATGCCATCTTGGTATTTAAAACCTTATCGTGGATATAGCCAAATTCATAATAATATTCTAATCCAAAGTAACGATTCCACATTGTCATCGCACCAATTTGCGCATTTAGGTTAAAGGAATTATGAGAAGGAAAATCAAAATATAACCCCAAATCTTTTCCTTTTGGTTTTGAATTTACAAATCCAAGTCCTATACCAGCTAAAAGTCCTGTGCGTTTTATGTCTTTATTTGGTTGTGAAAAAACTTTACTAGGGATTTTGATATTTTCTTGTGGATTTTTATTTTGTGATGGAATCTCTTGATTATTTTTTAGATTCTGAAGCTTTTGTCTGAGTTCTTCATTTTTAATTTGTAATTCTAAAGCCTTATTTTGTGCCTCTAAGTCCTGTAAGGAAGAAGCTAGTAAATACCCCCCCCCCATAGGCCTAGTAATAATACTATTTTTTGCATTTTTTCTCCTTTCTTAAAAAAGTAGTATTTTATCCAAAAAATAAGATCTATAGCTGGTGGCTTTTAAGCCACTCTAGCATATCTTGCAAATATTGCTCTTTATTTGTTTCATTAAAAACCTCATGGCGACACAATGGATAAAGATATAAACTAACATCACTATACCCCTGATCACAAATATGTTTATAGGCTCTTTTTGCCCCCTTACCAAATCCTCCACAAGCATCTTCTTTGCCGCTTAAAAATAAAATGGGTAATGTAGTTTTTTTTACATCAGGATAATCTGAAAAAACCTGTTTTAATCCCTTTAAAAGATTCTCAAAACTATTAAGCGAAAAGATAAATTGACACTTCTTATCATTGTCATAATCCCTCACTACATCTTTATTGCTACAAATCCAATGTGATGCACTTTTTGGGCTAAGATGATGAAATCTAGAATTAAAATTCCCTAAAACTAAACGATTGATAAGCCTTTGCATTTTGGTTTGTAAAAAGCGATTAAAGCTTACTTTTTTTAGAAAAAAACTAAGTCTTGAACCAAAACCTGCAAAGAAATTTGGGGATGGGGTTCCAGATAGAATCAATGCATCAATTTTATCTTCATAAAGTTGTAAAAAGCGTCTTGATAATAAGGACCCCATGCTATGTCCTAGTAGAATAATTTTTACATTTTCATTTTCTTCCCTAATAATTTGATTTAAAGTTAGCATATCTTTTACTGCATTTTCAAAACCATCTTTTCCCATTTCTCCAAGATAGATACCACCACCAATACTATCTCCATGTCCCCTGTGATCATTAATATATACTTTATAACCTGCTTGTGTAAGTCTCTCACATAGCCACTCATATCGTTCTTTATGTTCTACCATCCCGTGAGCTATTTGTATAACTTTTTTATTAAAATCTTTTGGAATATAACAATCATAAACAATCTCTCCAAAATCACTTTTAAAGGTTAATCCTTTATTTTTCATACCCTCTCTCCCTCTAGCAAAAAGATAATTCCTGCTCCTTGATTGATCTCAATACTTGCACTTTGATAAAAATTTATAAGCTTTCTGTATCGCAAAATTACAGAATCTAAACTTTCAAAATATCTAACATGAGAAGCAAAATCATAGTTTGGAACAGAAATTATCATCTTTGTTTTTGGTTTAAATAATGATAAAAGTTTGAGATCCTCTTCTAAATGTTCCAAAACTTCTAAAATTACAACATAATCAAAACTCTGATCTAAAAGATCTGAATGAAAAATATCCTCTTTCTTAAAAATAAAATTTTTTAATCTTTTTTGCCTAGCCTGCCTAATTGATTCTTGACTAAAATCAATACTACAATAATGCTTCAATCCATTATCTTTTAAAAAGCTTGCAAATTGCCCCACTCCACAACCAATATCTAAGATTTTTTTATCTTCTAGACTTCCTATAAAAAGGAGTAGTTTTTCCCAAGATTTTAAATAGGGAGAACAACTATAATGTTTGAAATAATTACCATTCCACCCACCTGTTTGATACATTTCATCATAGTATCCTGCATCTACTTCTTGTTTTTTCATATTTTAGTTTCAACTAGTTTTAAAAGCTCATTAATAGAATCTTGGCTAATTTGCTGTAGATCTTGAATACTACCTCCATCTTGAATTTTCTTTACAATCCCCATATCAACAATTTGAAATCTTTCATTGCTGATTTTATAGGCGAACTCAATACTTGGGTTTTGATCCAAAAATCCTAAAAATAGGATCTCCAAAGAAACAAAATAATGAACCTTATTCATACTTGCTTTTTCAAAACTTAAGCATTTTTCATATCCCTGCTTAATTAGCATTGATTGAATCATATCCTTTGGGTGATCCACCCACTGGATATCATTATAAATCTCAATCTCACCATTACTCTTTTTTCTAATAATATTTTTATTATTTAATGAAGTAATTGCTGTGATATTTCCGATGCCTATTGTCTTAAACCGACTGCAGTGCCTAGCATTAATATCTCTTGTATCAAGGTCATAATAGGTTCTTTTTGGTATTTCTGATTTGATCTTTACATCAACACATCCAAAAAATAAAATAAAAACTAAAAATAATATAATTTGCTTCATTTCTTTTGTTCCCCAAAAATAGTGTTATAAGGATCCTTTTCAAATTTTTCTAAAATATTTCCACCTCTTTTAAAAAACTGGTCCATATAGTTTAAGCTTGTATTTAGCCTTATCATAAATGGATTAAGTATCTCTCTAGCATTAAAATCCCCATTCTCAACTTGCCGGTTTAAATTTTCTATCAAAGTATTCATATTATTACTCAAAGTTGCAACATTAGCTTGCATATTTTTAAGATTCTGACTTAAAATATCAATAGATTCTATGGTATTGGAAATGTGTTGCATATTATTTTCATTCAATAGCAATTTTAAATTTTGTATTAGAAGCATCATATCTTGACTTATTTTATCAGCCTTCAAAGAAAGTTTCCCAAAAAAGTTTGGCTCAAAATTTAAAATAGCATCTTTTTCCTCTTTTATAAATTCACCCTGATTATTCTGCCTTAATGAAAGATAATTTAATCCTGCTAACCCTTGAGAATCCACAACTAAAGTAGAATTTTTACGAATAGGCACAGTCTTTTTTATCTTTACAATAATTTTAACCACTCCAAGCTTATCTGCCTCAAAACCAATATGATCAATGCTACCTATGGTAATGCCTTTATATCTCACTGGTGTATTAATACCTAATCCAGAAACCTCATTTTCAGTATAAATCACATAGTTTCTATATTCATTTTTATCAAAGTTAAATCTACCCATAATTACAATAAAAATTACTAGAGCACTTAAAATTGAAAAAAATACAATCCCTATAGCTAAAAAGTTTACGCGTCTTTCCAAAATCTTTCTCCTCTTGTGCTATTAAATAGGTTGTCCTTGCAAATTCCATTTCTTGCAACTTGTTCTGAAAACTCCTTTAATGTTCCCTTGAACTCAATTCCTCCATCTTTTAATAAAATAAATCTATCTACCATATCTTTTATTGTGTCTAGATCATGCGTTACAATCACCACACTAAAAGGATTTGTCTCTTTTAGCTCTAAAATCAAATCATCAAATCTCCCTGCACTCAATGGATCAAGACCACTTGTTGGTTCATCTAAAAATAAAATTTCAGGATTTAAAATCATTGCCCTTGCAAGCCCCACTCTTTTTTTCATCCCTCCACTTAATTCATAAGGATACAAATTAAAGGCCTTTCTACTAAGACCCACTCTATCTAGCCACATTTTAGAAACTTCCTTAATAACATTTTTTGGATAATTACTATATTCTTCAAGCATAATACCTACATTTTCTAAAACACTTAAAGAGCTAAATAAGGCGCCAAATTGGAATAAAACACCACAACGATTCAAAATTCTACTCCGATCTAAAAGATCAAGCTTGCAAATATCTTGACCAAAAATTTTAATTTCACCCGAAATTGGCTGATTTAGCATAATCATATTGGCTAATAATGTGCTCTTTCCACTCCCACTGCCACCGAGTATTGCAAAACTTTCTCCCTTATAAACTTCAAAATCAATACTATTGTGAATGATCATATCACCATATGCTGTAGTTAGGTTTTTAACCTCAATAACTTTCTCTCTCACATATCCAACCTTGTGAAAATAATAGAAAAAATAGCATTAATAAAAATAATCCAAAAAAGAGCATTTACAACACTAATAGTTGTAAACTTTCCTACCTGCTCTGTATCTCCTCTTACTTGAAGCCCTCTAAAACAACCAACTAGAGCAATTGCTCCTCCAAAAAATGGTGCCTTGATGATACCCACTAAAAAATTATTCCAACCAACAGTTTCATAAAATCTCTCGGCATATTGCAAAAAGCTTACACCCAATTGCGATTTAATAGCTATCATCCCAGCAAAAATACTTGCAGCATCAGCCAAAAATACCATTAAGGGCATAACAACTACTAGGGCTAAAAATCTAGGAACTACCAAGAAATCCATCAAATTAAAATTCATCACGCGCATTGCATTACTTTCTTCTGTAATATTCATAACCCCAATTTGTGCGGTAAAACTTGATGCGCTTCTACCAGCTAAAACAAGTGCCAAAACAAAAGGCCCCATCTCTCTTAATGATAATTTTGCAGTCATATCTACACTCAAAAGGGGTGCCCCCATTGCTTCAAGTTGAATAGCTCCTTGTAGAGTGATAGCACCACCCACAATAAAAGCAGTCAATAATGCCACTGGCAATGCTCTAAAACCTGCTTCATTTAAGTGATATAAGAAGGATTTCCAACGAAAACGCTTAGGTTCCAAAATACTAAGGTAAATACAAAATAGCATCAAACCAAAAAAATTTAAAAAATCTACAAAATCTCTTATAAAACTATAAATACGATTTCTAAAAGCTCCACAAATAGATATTAATATGTTTTGTTGTTTGGGGTTTGCATCCTTTGATGGCATATAAAGTTTATTAAAATCAGCAATTGCCAATTTAACTATGTCGCTTGCATTTCTATATTCCTCTACTTTTGCATTCAGGAATAAAAAAGTGATGGAAATTAAATCTATTTTTTTTATTTGAGAAAAATCTAATATTATGGAATTATGTTTTTTTGCTTCATTCTCATAATTTTTTAGAATCTTTTTTGGAGTATAAAAATCCCATACACCTTTGATAAAAAATATTACCTGATTACCTTGTATATTAACTTCAAATCCACTACTAGATAGCATTAACTCGCTCATTTTTGGATAAGATTATAGCAGAAGTTATAAAAAGAAGTTGCATAGCAAACTAAATGAATGGGGTTATGAGGATTTTATTTTTTCTATTTTTTTTATGTATTTTTTTTGGATATTCCAATGATGCCTATGAAGAATATGACAATGTCTTTGCTTCTGAAGATGTTAGGCAGGTTTATGAAGAACAAAAATTGGTAAAGCAAAAAAGTGGAAAATATTTAGCCATTAGTCTGGGAACCTCTTATCAGAGAGTTGCAAGATTTATTGCCAATCCAAATGATGGGTCATATATCCCTATTGTCTTAGGACTAAAAACTGGGGCGCAAAGTTTTTTTACAAAAAATATTGGGATTAGGGGATTTTTTGCATTTGATACCTATACAAAAGTTGGAATGGGTAAAAAAGAAGGTTCTCCTACAGCTTTTTTTGGTTTCTTTTCTCTAGGAATTGATGCAATTGCTGAATTTGCGATCACAAAAAGTCAGAAGAATTTTTTGGGAGGTTTTTTTGGTATAGGTTTTGGTGGAGTTTTATATACAGACAGCCAAAACTATCGAGGATTTAAGAATATGTTTATATCTGGGGGCTTTATCGTAGAAGCTGGCTTGGAACTTACACTTATGATTAAACACCGTATCGCCATAGGGGCAAAGGTTACACCTATACAAAAAAATATCTCACAATCCATTGTAGAACGAACTGATATCCTACCTTTTGTAAGTTATCAATATCAATTTTAAGATAAGATCAAAAATCCTAATTGATTAAAAATTATAAAATGACTACTTGTAGCAGTCATTTTATGCCTTGCTCTATAAACCCTTGTAGGGCTTACCCTATATCTTCTTATATAAACACTTAAAAAATAATCTCTGAAGTCCTTACATAATTTAGCTTATATTTAATTTACTCGACTGTCACGCTTTTTGCTAAATTTCTTGGCATATCCACATCATTACCTAGTTTGATTGCAATTTCTAATGCTAGAATCTGTAGCACCACCATCATTGAAAAAAACTCTTCCATATATCCTTTTGCCTTTGGAATAAAAACCATATCATCTGCTACTTCACAATATTGAGAGCTTACCACACAAATTGTCGCATCCCTTGCGCTTAATTCTTCAACATTGCTTTTAACTTTTTCAAATAAAAGATGCTCTGGCATTAATGCAATTGTAAAAAGATGAGAATCTGCTAAGGCAATAGGTCCATGTTTCATTTCACCACTTGCATAGCCCTCAGCATGAAGATAACTAATTTCTTTTAACTTTAATGCTCCCTCTAACGCTAATGGATAAAATACATCTCTGCCAATGAAAAAAAATCCATGTCCGTGTAAATAGCGCTTTGATAAGCGCTTGATTCTTTCGTGTGTTTTAGAATCTACCTTCGTTGCTTTTACTGCCCTTAACATCTCTTGAATTTGAGACTTGATTTCTAAGGAAGTCATTAGCCCTCTTATTTGTGCAATGAAAACTCCCAAAATCCATAAAATTAAGACTTGAGAGGCAAAAGCCTTTGTGCTTGCAACTCCCTTTTCTATACCTACACGAGTTAAAATTACTCTATCACTATCTCTTACAATAGAACTATTATCTACATTGCAAATTGCCAATGTTTTTAATCCATACTTTTTTACAAGTTTAAGAGCTTCAAGTGTATCTGCAGTTTCTCCGCTTTGAGATATTGCAATAAAAAGCTCATCTTCTTGAGTTACAAAGTTTCCATAACGAAACTCACTTGCGATCATAACATTTACTCTTATTTTTGCAATTCTCTCTAAAAGATACTTACCAACCATTGCCGAATGATAGCTTGTCCCACAAGCACAAATTGTAATTGATTTTATATCCTTTAAAAAATCTTCATCTAAATTTTCTAAAGCAATTTTCTCTTCACTCACCCTTCCTATCATTGTCTCTAATAACACATTATGTTGCTCATAGATCTCTTTTTCCATAAAATAACGATAGCCATCTTTTTGTGCAAAAGATTTATTGGTATTTAATAGCTGGATATTCTTTAATTTCTCAAAATCTCCCTCTTGCATAAATCCAAACTCACCATCTTCAAGATAAACAACCTCTTTTGCAAGTCCAATCAAAGGAGTATCTGAACTTGAAAAATAAATTCCTCCTTCACCTTTAGCGATAATAAGTGGAGATCCATTTTTTGCATAAAAGACTTTTGTAGGATCTTTTTTAGTAATGAGTAAAATTGCATAAGCGCCTTTAATTTTTTTTATAGTTTCTTTGAAAGCTTCAAAAGCGGTTTCATAATGTTTTAAATTTTCTTCAAAAAGATGCACGATTACTTCTGTATCAGTTTGTGATAAGAAATGATGACCCTTTAGTTGCAAATCTTCTTTAATCTCTTGGTAATTTTCAATAATTCCATTATGCACTACATTACTAAATTCTGCAATATGTGGATGAGCATTTGCTTCTGTAGGCTTTCCGTGTGTAGCCCATCTTGTATGCCCTATTCCCACTCCAAAATCTTTGGTTTCAAAATCCTTAGTTTTATTTTCAAGGTTTATAATTTTTCCAACAGTCTTAAATGTAAAGAGATCTTGATTCTGCAATACTGCAATTCCAGCACTATCATAACCTCTATATTCTAATTCTTTTAATCCATTAAGTAAAACTTCTTTAATCTCATTCTTACCTATATAGCCTACAATCCCACACATTGATTTTAACTCCCAAAAAACTTATAATGCATTTTATCATAATCAGGGAGATAACTTAAATGGATAGAATTCTTATCCGAGATGAGTGGAAAGAATTACTAAAAGAAGAATTTAATAAACCCTATTTTTATAAAATTAAAGAAAAATACATTCAAGCAAAAAAGCAAGGACAAATTGTTTTTCCTCCAGCAAAACTCACTTTCAATGCTCTAAATCTTACCCCTCCTCATAAGGTCAAGATAGTGATACTAGGGCAAGACCCCTATCACGGAAGTATAATAGTAAATCACCAAGAAATTCCTCAAGCAATGGGACTTAGCTTTTCAGTCCCAAGAGGAGTACCTATTCCTCCAAGCTTGAAAAATATTTATAAGGAATTAGAACAGAGTGTGAATTTTGTCGCTCCAAACCACGGGGATTTAAGTAAATGGGCTAAAAATGGTATCTTACTCTTAAATGCAATTTTTAGTGTTCAAAAAGGGAATCCTGCTTCACATCAAAACTTTGGTTGGGAAGAATTCAGTGATGCTATTATTAAAGCTATCTCTAGTCATCTAAGTGGAGTTGTCTTTATGCTATGGGGAAATTTTGCAAAGAAAAAAGCTTCTCTTATAGACACAAGTAAGCATACAATTATTATGGCACCTCATCCAAGCCCTCTTGCAAAAGGCTTTGTAGGAAGTGGTGTTTTTAAAGATGCAAACCTTGCCCTTAAAAAATACAATAAAGAATCTATGGATTGGGGATTGGATTAAAGATTAGTTATGAAGTTTTTATTCCCCTAAAAACATTTGAATACTATCAATTCCAATTTGTGCACATTTTTCATCAAGACGACCATCCAAAGCCCCATCTACACCAATACCGCCAACAACAAAATTATCTACTACAATGGGCAATCCACCTTCAATAAATACAAAATTATCATTAAGATTTATAAGTCTCTCTGATGCCTTTGTTTCTTCTATATTTTGAACGATTACAGAAGTAGGATTTTTCATTGACATCGCAGTATATGCCTTTTTAAAGCTAGCCTGCAATGTATGAGTTCCTGCTTCTTCATTTTTTATCACTACTAAAGTATTTCCTCTATTATCAACCACAGTCACAGTAACAGCATAACCATCATTTTTGCATTGTTTCATACTTTCCTGTGCAGCTCTAATTGCTAAATCAGTTGTTAAAACAGGATATTGTGGAAGTGCAGCAAATATGCATCCCAAAAAAACAAAGTTTAACACTAAAAATTTTCTCATCACAACCCTTAAAAATATAATATGCAAATATTATAAGGAATTTTCTTTTAATTTCAAAATTAATAATGTTTTGCTTGTGTTAGAACTTGTACCCAAAAGTAATTTTAACATTTAGACCTGGTTCTGGTAGAGCTTTTCTTACACTATTTATAAGTTCATTTGAACTTCCATCTGCTTCTACTTTAAAGGGCGAAGCTTGATTAATATAATATTGGTTAAAAAGATTTTCAATTGCAAAATAAAGACTATAGTTTTTATATTTTGGATTTGTATAAGTCAAATAAATATTATGAATGCTATAGCCTTTTTTGTCTATATAAGAAATCTCATCATTATAAATATCATAACCATCATAAGCAACTCTTTGAACAAACCTACTCACCCAGGAAAGATTAAGACCTATAGACTTAAAGTCATATGCTAACTTGATAATGTATGTATTTCCAACAGTTGCACCTAACTCATAGGTATCTGCAAGAAGTCTTCCTCTAGTTGTAGGAAAACTTCTTGAAAACGAAAAGCTTGCTAAAAAGTCTTTATAAAAATAATCAATACCTGCCTCAACTCCATAAATATTAATCAAGGAATCTAAGTTATTTCTAATTACATAATCCCCTATGTTTTCTCTTGCTCTTCCATAACTATTAATAAAATCTTTAATAGTCTGATAAAAAACTGCCCCACGAATTGCAAAATTATCATTTGAATAATCAATATTTAACTCTACATTTTGACCTTTTTCTGCCTTTAATTTTGGATCAATTAAAATTTTATCATCTTGCAACAATAAAGCATCTCCAGGTAAAGCACCCCTTGTAACATAAGAATAAGATACCTTTATATCCATTGATTCAATGGGATTATAAATAATAATAGCAGATGGTGAAAATCCCCAAGTATGATGATTTTGTGAATTTTTATCAAAATAAAAATAAGAATCATATCTACTACCTGCACCAATATTTAAATTATCCAAAATATAGTAATTTGCCTGAATATAACCTCCTATAATATGAGCATCTTCTCTACCTCTTTGATTGGCATTAATTATTTTTTGTGCTTTGTCCATTACAATCATTCCTTGATAATTTAAACCATATTCAAAAGTATTTCTGTTATTTCTATTTATAGGATGAATCACATTTAAATCAAAACCATAATTATCTAAAAAAATATCCCTTGGTGTGGTCCCTTCTTTATCTTCTTCATTTTGAACCACCTGATAAGGTGTAAGATTTACATTTCTAATACTTCCATATGAAGTGGCCTTTATTTTAGGCTGATTAAACTCACTGCCACCCATTCTTTCATAAATTAAAGAAAAATTATTATTAGTATTTTTGTGTTTAAAAAGCTGTTGTGCAAAATTAACACCATTATTTAAAGAGGGATCCACTCCTGTAATATTTGCCCTAAAAGGTCTCGTAGCATAATCATATGTAAGATTGTAACTAAGTGTTAATTTATCTTTTTGTGTGAGAAACAAATTCCCCTTAACCAATAAATTATTTTGCATTGAAGGAGAACCCAAAACTTTATCATCAGGAGTTGGATGAAAAAGATTTGTAAAAGTATGTTTGCCATCACGATAATAAAAAATATCCTGAAAGTCATAATATACTAGGAGATCAAAAAATTTATGATCACTTCCATAAAGAGCAATATTTTCCTTGATACCAAAATTACTAAAAAATGAAGTGCCCAATTTAAAACCAAATTTTTGATCAGGTTTTAAAAAATCACTTGCATCTTTGGTAGTAAGTAATATACTACCTGCTAATGCCCCAGGTCCTGCAGAGGCATTAGCTGCACCTTTTGTAATTTCTATACTCTTTAACATTGAAGGGTCAAAAAGTAAATTTCCCTGATGATGGAATGCATTCCCATTTTGGGCACTTCCATCAATACTTACTCTCAAAAGCCTATCTTCTATACCCCTTACATAAACTTTTTGAGCCATCATACCACCGCCTCCAACATCAATTGCAGCTTGATCTGAAAAAACTTCACTAAAATTATTTACTTGTTTTTCATCAAGTTCTTTTCCAGAAAGATATGTTTTGTTGTTTGCATTAAATTCCTTTAATGCGGTAGTATTAATATCATCAAGCTCTTTATCAACTATTTCTTGAGAAAGAGCATAAGAAACCAACAATATAAAACCGAAATATCTTTTAGACATAAAAAATCCTTATAATTATGATAATTGTTATCATAAATAATACAATAAAAAAATTAGAAAGTAATTTTAGTTTTTATGCCTACAATGCAATCATCAAGGATATCTGGTTTTTTAATACTGATTTTCATAGTTTTCAAGCAAAAAAATTCTTTTTTTAAAGATGAAGAAATATCCTTGATTGCATCTTCTAAAAGAAAATATTTATTTGTTATAAAAAGTTCTTTAATTTTATCTTTAACCAAAACATAATCTAAAAAGTTTTTATCTTGATACTCAAAAATTGCATCAATAATAATTCTTTGTGGATTTTTTCTTTCTGAAGGCAAAATACCTATAATGGTATCAAACTCCAATTTTTCAATAATTATTGAAAAAGTATCAGACAATTTTTTTTTCCTCTCCTTTTAGTAAGCGCTTGATATTTGGAATATGGGTATAAAGAATCAAAATTCCAATCAAAACTACAGGAACATGGGAATGGATTTGTTTTAAAATATTAATACTAGTTGGCAAATTAAAATAATAAGGGATAATGAAAGTGAATAAAATACCACTTAAAACACCTAATAAACTAGATAAAGAAGAAATTTTTAGAATCTTTCCTATAAATCCCCAAACAAATAATCCTAAAATTCCTTCAACTGGTATGAGTAATATTACAGAACCAATTGAAGTAGCAACACCTTTACCCCCGCTAAAATTTAAATAAGGACTATAACAATGCCCTACAATTGCTAATACCGCTATCATCCATTGCACAGAATATTCTAGTCCAAAAAGTTTTGCAAACAAAACTACAACTAATCCCTTTGTAGCATCTAAAATAATTGTTAAAATAGAAAAAGTTCTTGCCTTTTTAGGATTAATTTGTTTAATTGAGCGATAGACATTAGTAGCACCTATACTTCCTGAACCAACTGCTCTAATATCTATTCCAAAAAACAGTTTTGTTAAAATTAATCCAAAAGGAATTCCTCCAAACAAATAAGCAATCAAATAAAAAATAATATTAATATTTGTAACTAGATTCATTACATCATTTATCATATTTTCCCTTAAAAACGACCTTTTAATCCTTCTTACTTACTGACCAAGCAAGGGATATAATCCATCCTATGAAAGTAAAACCAAAAAAAAGATTGATAACTAAAATACCATATCTACTGCTATGTTTCCTTTTAATAGCAATAAAAGTGGGTAAAAAATAAATAAAAAAACAAAGGATTCCAATAAATATTGCTACAGCCCAATGCCAAGTAAAAAAAGAATTTTCATTTATAATTTCAATACCATCTATAATTTGCATCTTTGAAACCATCTCATACATCTAAATGTTTAACATTCTTGGCATTTTCTTGAATATAAGCTCTTCTAGGTTCAACTTCATCACCCATAAATAATGTAAAAATTTCATTAGCCTTTTCATCATCTTCTAACTTCACTTTTATCAAAGTTCTATTTTGAGGTGTCATTGTTGTTTCCCAAAGCTGTTCAGGATTCATCTCTCCTAAACCTTTATAACGTTGGATGTAAGCACCTTTTTTAGCAGAATCTTCTATTTCTTCAAGCAATTCAATTAAATCTTTGTTTTTTGCAAAACTTAGATCTCTTTCTATAACCTTGTTATAGATAAAATATGCTTCCTCAAAAAAGTTATCTATAAATAGATTCTCATCAATAGTCATTTCAACCAAACCTATTTTAGTCTGGATATAAAGGATAATTTTTTCTTGTGAAATAATTTTGCTTAAGATATTGCATTCTATACTTTGTAAAAATGTTTCAATTTTTTCATACATTTCCTCAAAACTTAAAGAAATATATTCTCGGTTTTCTATTAAAAATTTAATAAGTTCAATCATAGGATAACGCTTTTCTAATTCTCTTAATACACTCCTATAATGAGCAATGTACTTTAAAATTTCTAAAAGCTCTTTATTACCAATACCTTCAAAACTAAAATTTTCAATCCCATTTTCTATGAGATATTCACTTAAGGCTTTTTCATCTTTTAGATAAATTTCTTTTTTACCCTTTTTAAATCTATAAAGTGGTGGTTGGGCAATATAAACATGTCCATTTTCTATAAGTGGCTTTAAATAACGGTAGAAAAAAGTCATCAAAAGTGTCTGTATATGACTACCATCAACATCAGCATCTGTCATTATAATAATTTTGTGATAGCGTAATTTTTCTAAATCAAATTCATCACCAATTCCACAACCAAAGGCAGTAATCATATTTTTGATTTCATCTGATTTTAAAATTTTATCAAGACGAGATTTTTCAACATTTAAAATTTTACCTCTCAAAGGTAGGATAGCTTGATAAACCCTGTCTCTTCCCTGCTTTGCACTTCCTCCCGCACTATCACCCTCAACAAGATAAATTTCAGATTCTCTAGGATCTTTACTTTGACAATCTGCAAGTTTTCCTGGCAAGGTTCCTACAGATAAAGAATCTTTTTTTCTTGTTAATTCCCTTGCTTTTTTTGCAGCTTCTCTTCCTCTTGCAGCAAGTAAAGCTTTTTGCATTATTGCTCTTGCTTCATTTGGATTTTCTTCAAAAAACTTTGCAAGTTTTTCATAAGTAAGTTTTTGAACAATCGGTTTTACAAATGAACTACCTAATTTTCCCTTGGTTTGTCCCTCAAATTGAGGTTCCATAATCTTTGTAGAGATGATTGCTACAAGGCCTTCTCTTACATCTTCACCTTGGATTTTAGAATCTTTTTCTCTTGCACTCGCATTTGCCTCAATATAATTCATAATAGCACGACTAAGACCTGTTCTAAAACCTGCTTCGTGAGTTCCTCCATCAGGTGTTCTAATATTATTTACAAAACTTAAAACCTTTTCATCATAGCCTTCATTATAAGCCAAAGCAATTTCTACTTCTGTATCTTCTTCAGAAGCTTGAAAACTAATAATTGGAGAAATAAAAGGCTTTTTATTAATGTCTTCTACAAACTGATGCAATCCATTTTCAAAATGATATTTTTCTTCTCTACCTGTTCTTTCATCTTTGAAAAATAAAGTTACATTTTGGTTTAAATAAGCCATCTCTTTGAAACGCTTAGTTAAAACCTCTGGATCAAAATCCAATACTTCCATTACTTCCCCATCAGGGAAAAATTCTATTGTTGTTCCGTGTTCCTTTGTTTCTCCAATAATTTCTAAATCTGTTGTAGGAATACCTTTTTGAAACTCTTGACGATAAATATTTCCATTTTTTTTGATTGTCATAATTAATTTTTTAGACAATGCATTAACAACACTAACCCCAACACCATGTAATCCACCAGATACTTTATAAGTGTCTTTATCAAATTTACCACCAGCATGCAAAACAGTTAAAACAACTGTTGCTGCAGGCAAATTTTCTGTAGGATGCATATCTACAGGAATACCCCTACCATTATCTTCAATAATGGCGCTTCCTTCACTTGTGAGAGTAACTTTTATTACATCACAATGACCAGCCATCGCCTCATCAATGGAATTATCCACAACTTCATAAATCATATGATGTAATCCATTGATATTTGTATCCCCAATATACATACCAGGACGTTTTCTTACAGCTTCTAATCCTTTTAGAACTTTTATATTACTTGCGCCATATTCCTTATTTTCCATATAAATCCTTATCTATCAGATTACCGGTAGAATAATCGTAGAAAAATTACCATCTTTAACTACAAAAGGAGTATTTGATTCATTGATACAAATTTCAAATTCTTGAGATTCAATTTGTGTAAGAAATTCCAGCATATATTTAGAATCAATTCCTATTGAAAAATCATTAGTTAGTTGTGTATTAAAATCCATCTTTGTTTGAGCTTGTTCTGAACTATCTGCTGACATTGTTTCAAACAAGATTTCATTACTTTTAAATGTCATTTTAAATTTTTGAGATAAAGAATTTATAAGCTTAATTGCATCCACAATCTCATTTTTAGGAAGTTTCATTTGGATTTTAAATTCTTTTGGAATTATTTTTTCATAATCAGGGAATCTGTCATTGATTAGCTTTGTGAAAAAAGTATAGTACTGATTTTTTATTGTTAGTTGTGTATCACTATAAAAAATTTCCATTTCATCTGAGAATAATTTTACTATCTCATTAATAGCTTTTTTAGGAAGTATAATAGAAAAACTTTCAACAGACTGTATATCCTGTCTTACTAAGGCTAATCTTCTTGTATCAGTTGAAACAAAACTAAAGTGAAAGTCTTTTAGTTCTAATAAAGCTCCTGTAAGAGAGATTTTTTGATTATTTCCATCAATGGCAGGAGTTACCTTTCTTAGTGATTGTATAAAATTAGAAGTATCAATATTTATTCTTTTTTCTTCTTGGTTTTTTATATTTTTTGGAAATTCATTTGTATCAAACATAGGTAGTTTAAATTTAGATGTTCCTTGTGTAATATAGATATTTTGAGTATCTGTTTCTAATGTTAAATTTCCATCTTTAAGTCTTTTTATGATATCTAATATTTTTTTTCCATTAACAGTTGCATTGCCATCTATTTCTTTTTTTATTTCAATTTGTGTATCTAGTCCTATTTCATAATCAGTTGCTTTTAATAAAACTTTATTTTCTCGAGTTTCAAGATATATATGAGATGTAATTTGAGAGGAATCTTTTTTATCTAAAAAAGCTTGTAAGTGATTGAGAACATTTTCAAAACTGTCTTTGTTAATATCAAATTTCATATAAAATCCTTATAGAATTTATTTTTAGTAATATTAGTATATTTGTGAAAAATGTGAAAAGGAACTTAGAATTGCCAAAGAATCGTTATTTACAAAGTATTTTTTCTTTGGCAATTTTTCACAAAAATGTCCCTTAATTGTATCTAAAAATAATAAAATAAATTTTAGAGTTTGTTTTTTATTTCATCAATTAAGAGCTTTAAAGATGGATTTTCTTCAATTTCTTTGTTTATGGTTGATATTGCTTTAGAAACTGCACTATGATCTTTCATATTAAGAGATTGAGCAATCATTGTCATGGAATTTGGAATGATTTGTCTTGATAAATAAATCACAATTCTTCTTGCTTTTGCAATGTTTTTATGCTTATTTTTTGATGAGATTTCACTAGGCTTGATATTAAATTCCTTGGCAACAGTCTTGATAATATTATCAATAGTTATATTTTCATAACTTTCTTTTTGAGTATCTTTAAGTGCGTTCTTTGCACTTGTTAGAGTAATTGTTTGTCCAAATAATAAAGATTGTGCATTTAATTTAATAATTAGACCCTCAATTTGTCTAATGTTTTCTCCGACATTTGAGGCCAAAAATTCTATAACATCTTGACTGATATCAATCCTATTTATAATACATTTTTGTTTAATAATTTCAATTTTTGTTTCAAGACCTGGGGGTTGTATATCTGCTGTTATACCCCACTCAAATCTTGATTTTAATCTTTCTTCTAATCCAATGATTTGTTTTAAACTTTTGTCTGCTGTTAAAACAATTTGTTTGTTTTTTGAATGTAAGTCATTAAAAGTGTGAAAAAATTCTTCTTGAATTTGTTGTTTTCCACCAAAAAACTGAACATCATCAATGAGTAAATAATCACAATTGCGATATTTTTCTCTAAATTTTTCCATACTATTATTCTGTAATCTTGAGACATAATCATTCATAAACTGCTCTGCGGTAACATAAATTACAACTTTATTTTTTTCAATTACCTTATTACCAATGGCATTTAAAAGATGTGTTTTTCCCAATCCAGTTCCACCATAAAATAAAACAGGATTATAATTTTTTGCTTGTTTTTCAGAAATTTGTTTTGCAATTTCATATGCAAATTTATTGGATTCTCCACAAATAAAGGTGTGAAAAGTATAGGAGGGATTTAAAATAGTCTCTGTTTTTTGAATGATTTGTTTTGAAGTTTTCACATTCTTTTTTTGAGTTTCTGAAGTAAAACGAATTTGAGGCCTTATGTTATAGTATTTTTCTATAACATTTAAGATCTTATCGCTGTAGTTTGTTTGTATCCAATTGGCAAGAAAAATATTTGGAGCACAAAATACTAAAATATCCTGTTTTGAGGAGTTTTCATTATATTTTATTTTGGAAATATAGGTTTTAAAGTCAGCTTCTTCAAACTCTTTTTTAAAGATTTCCTCAAAGTTTTTTTGTGTCATTTTTTAATAAAACCCTCGTTTTCACATATGTGAAATATTTGTGAAAAAATTGATATGATTATATCAAAAAATGGTCTTAAGATGAACATATTAGGTATTGATCCAGGTAGTAGAAATTGTGGCTATGCAATCATAAAATTAGATTATGGAAAACTTTCCTTAATTGAAGCAGGGTTTATAAAAATTAAAGAAAGGGTATTACAATATCAAATTACAGAATTTATTGATGGTATTGATTTAGTTTTAAAGAATCATAGAATTGATAGTGTTGCCATTGAAGATATATTTTATGCTTATAATCCAAAAAGTGTTATCAAACTTGCTCAATTTAGAGGTGCTTTAAGTCTAAAGATATTGCAAGATTTTGGTAATTTTTCAGAATATACCCCTTTACAAGTAAAAAAGGCATTAACTGGAAATGGCAAGGCTAGTAAGAATCAAGTTGCTTTTATGGTGAAAAGAATCTTAAATATCAAGGGTGAAATCAAACCACTTGATATCACAGATGCAATTGCTGTAGCAATTACTCATTCTCAGAGAATTTAATATATTTCTCCCATTCATAAGCACTTTGTATGATTGTGTTTAAGTTGTCATATTTTGGAATCCAATTTGTTAATTCTAAAATTTTTTTATTATCTGCAATTAATTTTGCTGGATCACCCAATCTTCTAGGTTGATTTTCTACAATAAAATCTTGCTTTGTTATTGTTTTTACTGCATTAATGACTTCAGCAACACTATAACCTTTAGAATAACCTACATTAAAAATATTAGATTTTTTATTTTCTAATAAATAATCATAAGCACTTAAATGAGCGCTTGCTAAATCATCAATATGTAAATAATCTCTAATGCATGTTCCATCTTCTGTATCATAATCATTTCCAAAGATTCCCATTTTTTCTCTTTTTCCTACAGCACATTCTAAAGCTATTTTTATTAAATGGGTGGCTTTTTTGCTTCTTTGACCAAGACCAGATTTATGAATATCTAGTTGATTTTTCATACTTGCACCTGCTACATTGAAATATCTTAAAGCAATATAATTAAAATCATAGACTCTACTCATATCTTCTAAAATTTTTTCACTCATTAACTTTGAAGAACCATAAGGATTAATAGGACAAGGGAAAAAATCTTCATTAATTTTCTCAAAATTTCCTTTAGGCTCTCCATAAACTGCTGCTGTAGAAGAAAAAATGAAATTTTTTACACCATATTTGATACAAAGTTGTGCAAGATAAATTGTATTTATTACATTATTTCCATAATAAAGGAGTGGATTTTTTGTAGATTCTTCAACAATTAGTGATGCTGCAAAATGTAAAATGCATTTGATTTTATTATTTCTAAAAACCTCTTCAAGTTTTTCTATTTCATTTAAGTTTATTTCTAAAAAAGTAATTCTTTCTTTAAAAATGCTCTTTAAATAATTAAAGTTATCCAAGAATCCTGTAGATAAATTATCAACAATGATTATATGATTTTGTGTTTTTTCTAGAAATTCTAGTATTGTATGTGATCCAATATAACCACAACCACCAGTTACTAAAATAGTATCCATATAAAACTCCTAGTTGTTGAAGATTTTTCCTAAGTATAAGATAGTCTATTTGAAAGTTGCATAAAAAATATTACTTTGAGTGAAAAAGTAATAAATATTTTTTTCATATGATAAAAATAAATATTTTTTGGATATATTAGCGCATCTAAGTGTTTACAATATCTTATGAAAATACTTATTGAATGGAGATAAATAATGAAGAAGGATAATAAAAAAATGAGAGGGATTCATGAAGCATACGCTAAAGATCCTCATAAAGCAGATTTAGATATTTTTGGAAGAGAAGTTGATCCAATTACAAGGAGAGGATTTTTAAAAAAATCTTCCCTTTTGGCTATGGCTTCAATTATAGGTTCAAATATACCATTTGCAAGTAATATGCCAGGAGGTTTGATGCCTGCTTTATTTGCAAATAGTGATGCGCCTTTTAGTTTTCCTGGTAAAGATGGATTGATTTATTTAAATGATAGACCAATTGCTGCTGAAACACCACCTCAATTTCTTGACAGTCCTTTTACCGAAGCTAAGTATTTTTTCATTAGAAATAATGGAAATGCACCAGATGAAAAGGATTTAGATCCTAAAAACTGGACTTTAGAGATTTCAGGAGAATCTTGTATCAAACCTCAAACTTTTACAATTGATGATTTGAAGAAAAAATTTAAAACTTATACTTATGCTTTAACAATTGAGTGTGGAGGTAATAACAGAGCTGAAATAGTTCCAGCAACAAAGGGAAATCAATGGGAAATGGGAGCTGTTTGTTGCGGAAGATGGACAGGGGTGAGATTAAAAGATGTTCTTGAGTATTGTGGAATTAAAAAAGATGCTGTTTACATTGGGTATTATGGTGCAGATATACGCCTTGATGGTAATACTGATAAGCATGTTATTTCAAGAGGGGTTCCAATGAGCAAAGCTCTTGAAGATGAAAGTCTTATTGCTTGGGAGTATGAGGGAGAGCCCATACCTTACATAAATGGGTTTCCTTTAAGACTTGTTATTGGTGGTTGGTCTGCAAGTGTTTCAGGAAAATGGCTAAAAAAGATTGTAATTCGTAACAAGGTTCATGATGGTGAAAAGATGAATGGACAATCTTATCGTATGCCATGTAATCCTGTTGCGCCAGGAGAAAAAGTTGAAGATAAAGATATGTGCATCTTAGAATCCATGGTTGTTAAATCACTGATTACTTATCCAGTTTCTGGAATTAAAACCCCATTAAATAAACAACTTGATTTAAGAGGAAAGGCTTGGGCAGGCGATCGAAGTGTAAAAGAAGTTTTTGTAAGTATTGATTTTGGAGCAACTTGGAAGAAAGCAGAACTTAAAAAACCATTAAATAGATTAGCTTGGCAAGAATGGAAAACAACTGTAAAATTCCCAAAAGAGGGTTATTATGAGGTGTGGGCAAGAGCAGTTGATGATCATGGTGTATCTCAGCCAATGGTGCTTCCAGGTTGGAATCCAAGAGGGTATTTAAATAATGCTTGTCATAGGATTGCTGTTCGCGTAATCTAAAGGAATGTTATGAAAAAAGTATTTTTTATTTTAGTTTTTAGCATAATGGGTTATGCGGTTGAAATAGATCAAGAGACGGGGTTAAAAATTGCTGATGGTTTTGAAGAAGTAAAGACTAATTGCACTGTGTGCCATTCTGCACAACTTTTTACAAAAGCAAAAGGAAATCGTGAAGAATGGCTTGCATCAATTCGATGGATGCAAGCTACTCAAGGGCTTTGGGAATTTGATCCTAAAACAGAAGATATAATACTTAACTATCTTTCTACTAATTATCCTCAAACTAATGATTCTAAAAGAAGACCTTTGCTTAAGGATAAATATTTACCAACAAAATAATTTAAATAATCTTTATAATTTGTAAGATTCTGATAATCCAGATCTTACAAATAGTTGTTAAAATTCAAAATTAATTTTTCTAGGAAGCTTCCAAAGAAAGGTGTATATGATAGAAAAGAGCATTCAATCTTTTGATACAAGAACTTTAACCATGTCTATTTTAGTAAGTCCTTCTATGTCTAATTTTAGTGGGGTGATGCATGGAGGAGAATTATTAAAGTTATTGGATCAAGTTGCTTATACATGTGCGACAAGATATTGTGGGGTGGGTGTTGTTACAATGGCTGTTGATAGCGTAATTTTCAAGCAACCAATTCCAATAGGTTCCTTACTAACTTTTTTAGCAAGTGTAAATTATACCGGGAAAACAAGTTGTGAAGTTGGCATCAAAGTTATTAGTGAAGATATTAAAAGTAAAGTTGTTCAACATTGTAATAGTTGTTATTTTACGATGGTGGCCATTGAAAATGGTAAAAAAGTTCCAGTTCCACAGTTTAAACCTGAAACAGAGACACAAAAGCGTAGATGGGACAATGCTATATTAAGAAGAAAGAGACTACAGAAGTAGATTCTCTAGGCTTTCTTCTTGCATATAAATTTTTATAAAATTTTGTGATTCTTCTTGGATGTCTTTGTTTCCATAATAATCTAAAAATATTTCTTTATCAACTTGTGTAAGATAAATAATTCCAATGATTTCTTCTTTTTTCTTTTTAAAACAAAGCTCAATATATTTATAAAAAGTCTTTCCAATAGTTAAAAGATCCCTTTTTGTCTTTGATATTAATCCATAAAGTGGTATTTTTTCTTGGATAAAACAATTATTTTGATAAAGATGATATTGAAGAGTTGGGATACTGCTATTTTTAATAAATTTTTGCTCAATATTGATGCCAAAAATAAGATCTTTTTGTGATTTTATATTAAAGGATTTGAGATACTCTTGAAGACTGATATGGCTTTTTTCAAAATTATTTTCAGAATTAATTAAAAAATTAAGCAAGCTATCCACATTTTTGTTTAGTTGTTCAATTTTTGCATTTGTTTGTTCAAAAATATTTTTTTGATTTGCAATTTCTACACAGGCTCGGTTAAACATACTCTCCAGGGTTTGAATATAGCTTTTTTGTTCATTGATAATCTTTTCGTAATCCTTTTTCATTGTTTATCCTTAAGTTTTATCCCTAAAAGTATAGCATTGATATAACTTTGTATGTCAGCTAAATTTTTATAGGCAATATCAAACCCTACTCCGTGATCTACGGAGGTTCTAAGAATAGGTATATTTAATGTCACATTAATACTTTGAGAAAAATAGAGTGCCTTTAGTGGAGCAAGTCCAATATCATGATAAAAGGCTATATAATATTTATATTTTTTTCTTTGAGAAGGAGTAAAAGCAGAATCTGCACTGATGGGACCTTGAAAAATTTCATGCTTTAGATCATAATTTACTTCATCTATTGTTTCTTTAATGATAAAGTCTTCTTTTCCAATGATTCCATTATCACCACAATGAGGATTCAAGCCCAAAACAGCAATATTTTTTTCTTTAATGCATTTATAAAAATCTAAAAAAAATTTTTTTAGATTTTCTTTTTTGATAAGCGTGCTTACTTTATTGAGTGGAATATGATCTGAAAAAAGAGCAACAAACATTTCTTCGCAACCAAGCATCATAATTCCATCTTTTTGATAACGCTCCCTAAGATAGTCTGTATGTCCAATGTTTTCAATTCCAGCTTCTTTCCAAGCAAATTTATGTATGGGTAATGTAGTGATAAAATCTACCAGTCCACTATCTGCTAAATCACAAGCCATTAAAAAGCTAGAATAACTATAAAGTCCAGAATCCGCACAGATTTTTCCAACATTTATTGATGGAATTTTTGTATTTAAATCTATGAAATTCGCTTTAGCTGGAAAATCTAAATTTAATTTTTTTGCAATCTCTTGTAACAATTCCTTATGAATACAATAAAAAGGCTGACAATACTTTTCAATAATATGATGAGATTTTAATAAAATCTCAGGCCCAATCCCATTGATATCCCCAACACAAATAGCAACCTTATACATTAAATTCCTCTAATGATTTTTACCAATTGTTACAATTAAAACTATCTTCATATTTAAAAAGTTTAGTTGATTAAATCCAACATATCTTTTATTGCTTTTTCTAGTCCTACAAACACGGATTTTGCGATGATACTTTGACCGATATTAAGTTCTTCAATTTCAGAAATTTTTGCAATTTCTTTCACATTGAGATAATTGAGTCCATGCCCTGCACAGACATAAAGTCCTAAATCTTTTGATTTTTTAACAATGGTTTTAATTTCTCTTATTGCATCATCTAGTAAGGATTTTAAGTCTTTGTCTTCTAGGCTTTTTATACTATTTGGAGTTCTCTTAAGATTACTATAAAGCATCAAAAAAATATTTGCATATTTTCCAGTATGAATTTCTATACCATTAGCTTTATACTCCTTAGAAAGTTCTATAGATTCTAAGCAAGGGTCTATGAAAGTTGTTACGAGTATATTTTGACTCTGAAATAATTTTATTACATCTTTAATTTTTATATGAGTCATAGACAAACCTCCCTCTGTAGTAACCTCTTCTCTTTTTTCCGGAACCAAGGTTACTTTATAGGGTTTTTGATTACAAATAAAATCAACAATCTCATCATTGATAGAACATTCAATATTTACAGGAAGAGGAGAGGATTGAATAATTCTTTTTACATCAAGATCATTAATATGTCTTCTATCCTCACGCAAGTGAATAGTAATTTGTGAAACTCCTGTATTCTTTGCAATAAAAATAGCCTCTAATGGATCGGGATCATTGATTTTTCTGGCTTCTCTAAGAGTTGCTATGTGATCGATATTTAGTCCAAGTCTCATTCTTTTTCCTTAATAATAAAATCTCTTTTTTATTTCCAAAAATATCTTTTCAAAAGTAGCTTCTTCTTTCTCAAAAAAAGATTGATTGTTTTTTCTTTTAAAACCAGAAGTGATATATTTTTTTACTATGCTTAAAACTTCTTGCGCATTTTTACAATGATACATTAATTTGTTATCTAATAAATATTTGTCGTGGAATAAAAAAAGAGATCGTGTGGATATTGTAGGAATTCCAAGATAGCAGGATTCTAGATTCATTGTTCCACCACCACCTATTAGCATATCAATAAAGGGATAAAAATCTTGAGGTGGAAGTTTGTTTTCCAGGATTGTTAGATTTTTTGTATCAGAAAACTGATTTTTTAAATCATCAATTCCATATCTTGGCATTAGTACTAAATTTACTTCAAGATTTTGTAATAAGCCAATACAATCATAAATAATTGGATTTTTTTCTTTAACATAGTGGGCTTTGTATTCTTCTTCTCTAATTAAAATTGTGGGTTTTGTATCATCTAATTTATATCTTTTTCTAAAATCATTACCAGCAGGAAGATTTTTTAACCAAATAGCCACATCAATGAAATTGTAGGGAATAATATTTTTGGGTTCTATTCCTAGATTACTATAGCATTTTTCAGGAACTACAAAAGGTCTAAAAATCAAGTTGCTTAGGGGCAGGGTAAGCTTTGCTACGACAGTAGTTTTATCTGTTGAAAAAAAGTTGCTTGCCAATGGGGTATCAGAAAATTGAATAATGGGAATTCCTAGTGCAAATGCGGTTTGAGTTCCCTCTACACTTACACCTGTGATAAAAATTTTTGGAATCCCAGTCTTTTGAAATAGTTTTAAAAAATCTTTTTGTCTCTTCAATCTTGAGTTAAATTTATCAAGCTTGCTCGCCCCTCCATAACTTCCCAATGATATTGCTTCAATTTGAAATAATTTTAAGAGTTTATAACACTCATTGTAATCTTTAGATTTTCTAGTAGTGATAACCACCTCATCAAGATTTTTTAATAAAGGGATGAGATTTTTAAAAAACAAAACATATTTTGGATCAGTAATATCTAACCAAATCAAAATTCAAAATCCCCATCTTTTCCTTTATTCATGCTTTCATACACAGCCTTGACATATTCTTCTCTTGTTTGACAATCTAAAACCTTCTCACATTCCAAACAAGACTTTTTGCCTTTATTTTTTTGACATTCTTGAAGGAGCTCTAATTTTTTGTCCAAATTTAATACATAAGAATCTAAAGGTGTATTCACTCAATTTTCCTTGAAAAATGATTTTAATTTCTGAATTTCTTGTTTGCTACCAAAATAGCAGGGAGTAGTCTCATGAAGACTATTGCAAGGCAAATCCAATAATCTTTGCTTGCCATCAATTGCTTCACCACCACAAAGTTCAAACAAATGAGCAAATGGAAAAACCTCAAAGAGTTTTCTTAGTTTTCCCTCTTTTGCATCACTTGTTGAGGGATAGCTAAATAATCCCCCTCCTTTGATAAGTATCTGGTGCAAGTCAGGAACCATTCCTCCAGAATACCTTAATCGATAGCCTTCATTAAAAAGTGATTGGATAAAAGCTCTATGCGAATTGCTCCAATTTTTTTGAGTTCCACCTGTTGCATTGATTTTTCCTTTCTCTTTTAAACTAAAGGGTGTTTTCTCTTTCCAGTTCTCTCCATCAAAGGATAAGTGAGTAATTTTTGTATCTCCAAAAACAATTTCTAGTCTTGGACCATATATAATATAAGCACTAGCCTTGAGATTTTTAGCATCAAATTCCTTGGTATAGATTCCAAAAATTGAGCCTATGCTTAAATTGCTATCAAAGAGACTAGAACCATCTAATGGATCATAGGCAATAAGATAATCCCCACTTTCTTTTAAAATAGCCTCTTTTTTTTCCTCACTACAAACACCCTTGATAGAATCCAAACTTAAAAGCTTTTTTTCAATAATTTTATCAGCCATTACATCAACTTGTAATTGTTGATCACCACTGCTATTACTACTTTCAAGATAATTTGTATCTGATTTCAACAATAAGATTTGAATTTCTTGAGCAATTTCCTTAAGCAAACAAAAAACTTTTTGCATTTTTTTACCTTAAATTTTTTACTTAAATTATATCTTAATTATGTTTTATGCTATCCTTTGGAAAAACTTTAGGATATTTTCTATGTTGGTTGCCCCTAGTATTTTGTCTGCAAATTTTTTAAGACTAGAAGAAGAAATAAAAAGTATCTGTGAGGCTGGTGCAGATTTTATTCATATTGATATTATGGATGGCCATTTTGTTCCCAATCTTACTTTTGGTCCAGTAGTTTTAAAGGGAGTTAAAGAAGTAGCCACTAAGCCACTAGATATACATCTTATGGTAGAAAACTTACCATTTTTTATTGATTTATTTGCTCCATTAAAACCAAAGTATATGAGCGTGCATATTGAAGAGACAAAGCACCTGCATCGTATAATTCAGCAAATTAGGGATTATGATATTTCTCCAGCAGTTGTTTTAAATCCTCATACAAGTGAAGAAACTCTAAGATATATTATTCAAGATATTGATATGGTTCTTTTAATGAGTGTTAATCCTGGATTTGGAGGGCAAGAATTTATTCCTAGTGTGCTAGAAAAAGCTAAAAGATTAAAAGAATTAATCTATAACAAAAACCCAGATTGTTTGATTGAAGTTGATGGTGGGGTTAGCAATAAAAATATTCTTGATTTAAAGCAATGTGGTGTTGATATTGTTGTTGCAGGGAGCTATATTTTTTCTCAAAAAGATTACACAAAGGCTATTTCTTCTTTACGCTAAATGATTTACAATAAGGTTTATTCAAAGTTTCAAAAAAATAAGGTTACAAGGCAATCCTTTTTAGATTATATGAAGGAGTATTTGCATCTTGATGATAGCAGTTTGGTATTAGAAGTTTTAAAAGGATTGGGTTTTTGGTTTTTAGATCGGGGTGATTTTTTTGAACTAGGGACTTCTTATCAAGATATTGAAACTGCAACTTTTTGTTTTGTGGATATTGAAACAACAGGTTCAAAGCCCTTTCAATCTCAAATTATAGAAATAGGGGCAATTAAATATTGTAATGGAAAAATAATAGATAATTTCCAAACGCTTGTATATGCAGATTTCGTGCCAGATAGTATTGTAGAATTAACAGGAATTAATACACAAATGTTAAAAGATGCTCCTAGAGAAAAACAAGTTTTAAGTGACTTTAGGGACTTTTTAGGGAATAGTGTTTTTGTAGCACATAATGTTAATTTTGATTATTCTTTCATAAGCAAAAGAAATGAGGTATATGGGAATATTGGTTTATTAAACCCTAGATTATGTACAGTTGAGCTTTCAAAAAAAGCAATTTTGTCTTTACGACACTCCCTTGCTTATTTAAATAAGTTTTTGGGTATCAATATCCCAGATAATCATAGAGCATACTCTGATGCATTGGCTTGTCTTAGGGTATTTGAGATAGCAAAGTTAAGCTTACCTAGTGATGTAAGAAGTGTTCAAGACCTTATAGAATTTTCAAGAGGAAAGAGGTTTTAACCCTAAGATTTTGTGGTCTTAGGGTTAAAAAATTATTTTTGATTTAAAATACCCAAAACCGCAACAGCATGAGGAGTCATTGCCCCGCACTTATTGCAAACAGTATACACCGCTGGTACATATGGACTATTGATGCTTACATTGCCATCAATTTTATTTTGAAGCATAAGATTCCCAAAACCTGGTGCAATTCCTAAATCCTTACCTCCACAAGATGGACAAACTAGCTTTGCCCCCTTTTCCTTTAGTGTTTCTAAAATACTTTCAGGTGTGATGCTTACATCTGCCATCTGCAACTCCTTGCTTTTAAATTTAGATTTTATATTAAGACTATATTATACTTCAACTTTCTAATATTAATAATTTTTTTGCTGGATTAGATCAAAGTTTAGAAAAGCTTCAAGATTAAAAATCAGAGATATTGCAACCAGGCTAATAGTCAAATATTGCTTTAACAATCAGATATTCTTAACTTTGTTTTTGGTAAAATTTATTTTTCTTACGAAGCTTAGAAATAGAGCTAAATCTGGGTAAAGCTTTGGACTTTTCTTGGGATTTTTTTGTTTCATTTTAGCTTAGATTTATAGAAAGGAGCAGAGATGCAAAAATTGGAAGGTAGAGAGTATAATGTATTTGAGAGTTTGTTGAAAAATGCGAAAGCAAGAGGACCTATTAAGGTTGCGGTAGCACAGCCAACTGATGAGACAAGTTTGAGTGGGGTGGTGGATTCCTATCAAGAGGGGTTGATTGATCCAATTTTGGTTGGAGATAGACAAAAAATAGAAAGAGTAGCAAAGGAATTTTCTTTTGATATTTCTTCTTTTGAAATTATTGATGTGGTTGATGATAAAGAGGCTGCAACAAAAGCTGTTGAGTTTGCTACCAAGGGTGAAGTGAAGGCTCTTATGAAAGGGAACTTGCATACAAATGATATTATGGGCGCTGTTTTAAAGAGAGATGCAGGGCTAAGAACAGACAATAATGTTTCTCACGCCTTTGTTATGGATATACCCGCTTATCATAAGGCCTTAATCATTGCAGATTGTGCAATTAATATTGCCCCAGATGTTAATGCAAAAATGAGTATTTTAAAAAATAGTGTGTATCTTGCAAAACAACTTGGTATTGATAAGCCAAAAGCTGCATTGCTTAGTGCAGTTGAAATGCCTTATGAAAAAATTCAAAGCTCTATGGAAGCATTTGAAATTTCTCAAAGAGCAAAAGAAGAAATAAAGGATGCAATTGTTGCTGGACCTTTGGCATTTGATAATGCTATTTCAGCCTTGTCAGCAAAAATTAAAAAGATAGATTCTCCTGTATGTGGGGATCCTGATATTTTAATTGCACCACAAATTGAATCAGGCAATATTTTATTCAAAGCACTTGTGTATCTTGCTTATGCCAAGGTTGCTGGAATTGTTTTGGGTGCTAAAGTTCCTGTAATTTTGACCTCAAGAGCAGATAACGCAGAAGCCAGAGTTGCATCATCAGCTTTAGCTGTTATTGCAAGCAAATAAGATTAAGGAGAATTTATTATGAAAGAGATTATTTTAGTAATTAATGCAGGAAGCTCTAGTTTAAAGTTTAAAATCTTTGATTTGGAAAATCAGGCAATTGCTTCAGGACAAGTAGAGGGGATTGATCAAGCTCCTAGCTTTAAGGCAAAAAATTCTAAAGGTGAAGTAATTGCAGAGCATGCTTGGAGTGAAAAAGAAGCTCATAATCACGCACTTGTTTTAGAATATCTTATCTCTTGGATTATGGAAACATTTAAGGAATATAAGCTTAGAGCTTGTGGCCATAGAGTGGTTCATGGTGGAACAATTTTTAATAAGTCTGTGCGTATTGATGATAAAGTGATTGCAGATATTGAGAGTTTAGTACCTCTTGCTCCTTTGCATCAACCACATAATTTGCGTGTTATTAAGCTAATGTGCTCAATGTTCCCTGATATGCCACAGGTAGCTGTTTTTGATACAGCATTCCACCAAACAATGCAAGGAAATGCTACAATGTATGCCATCCCTTATTCTCTTTATAAAGAGGGTGTAAGAAGATATGGTATGCATGGGACTTCTTATGCTTATATTGCAAAGAAAATGAAGGAATCCTATCCAACTTTTGCGGATAAAAAATTAATAGTAGCTCACATTGGTTCAGGTGCTTCATTATGTGCAATTGAAAATGGAAAATCTGTAATGACTACAATGGGAATGACAGCTCTTGATGGTGTTCCTATGGGAACAAGACCTGGTTCAATTGATAATGGAATCCTCCTTTATTTAATGGAAAGTAAGGGATATGGTGTAGATGAGATTCGTGATTTTCTTTATTATAAGTCAGGAGTTGGAGGATTGTCTGAGTTTAGCTCAAACTTCTATACACTAGAGTGTAATACTGACAAGAATGAGGGTGCTAAGAGAGCATTTGATTTTATGACTTTTCGTGTAGCTGAGGAGATTGCTAGATTAATGGTATCTCTTGGAGGTTGTGATGGTATTATTTTTACAGCGGGTGTGGGTGAAAATTCTGCATATTTTAGAGCAGGTGTTTGTAAGCAATTGGCATATCTGGGTGTAAAAATTGATGAGTCTAAGAATGCTTCTAGAGAAGAGTTAATCAGTCAAAGTGATAGTAAAATTGCGGTATTTGCAATTCCTACAAATGAAGAGTTGATGATTGTTCTTGATACAATGGCTTTAAGCTAGGATTTTGGCATCCTCTATGGATGCCAAAATATTTTTATTCTTTTATTCTTTTATTCTTTTATTCTTTTATTCTTTTATTCTTTTATTCTTTTATTCTTATTGATATCTTTCCATTTCTTTTTATTAAGCAGTGTTTTTAATCTTTTTAAAAAACCAAAAAGACTAGGTAAATAGTAAATAATCAGAGTTTTTAGTGAAAGGAAGTCTTTATAGTTTTTTAGAGGGAGTTTTGGGGCATTATGACCCCCTATTTTTAGCTCATATAACATTGAGTAGGTGGTAGGTAGATAAAATTTCTTGATATATCTTTTGATGATTTTAGCCTCTTTTTCACTGTAGTTTTGATGGATGAGTTCATCAGTAATTATGCGATAGCTCTGGTAATTTAATAACAATCTTTGAGGGCTTATGATATTGGGCCTTGTGATACTATTTGCACTCAAAACACAGTTATAAAGAAAGGGCTTTAAGATCATTACCTTTTTAGCTTTTAAAAATAGCATGATTCCAAAGTTGTGATCTTCATAGATTATATCTTCAATAAAACTTAGATTATTTTCTTTAAAGAATTTAAAGGAGATTAAAAGACCCCATATAGCATGAAAATATTCAAAAGGAGAGGCTTTTACTACCTCTAGGCCGTGCAAAATTTCTTCTTTTGGAACATTTTTTAATAAACCATAACCTTGCTGGATATATTGATAATCACGCGAATATTCTTTTATTCCTGCTCCTACAACATCTAGATTATGCTTTTGTGCTACAACAAGCTTTTGTTCAATAGAGTTGGGATCTAAGAAGTCATCACTATCTAAAAATTCAATATAAGATACATCCTTGGGAGGAGGGGATAAAGAAATAATTTCTTTAAAATCTTTTAAAGAGTTTTTTAAAAAATCAATACCTCTATTTCTTGCCTTTCCAACTCCCCCATTGGGACAATCAATAAGAAAAAATCGTGCGTCTTTGAGAGCATATTGTTTGGCAATTGCAAGACTATTATCACTACTGCCATCATTAACTAAGATTGCATAAAAGTGTTTGTAGGTTTGATGAAGCAGGGAATCTAAGCACTTTTTGAGATGATCTTGTACATTAAAAATAGGAACAATAATGGCAACTTTAATGGGCTTAGTTTCTTTAATACTCTTGCTTTCTTCCATCCTTTCTCCTGCTTTTAGATATGCTAGTTTTTGATTCCAGCACCTACAAGGGTATGTAGATGTAGTACACCTTTTATATTTTTTTGACTATCTGTGATGATTAGTAATTGGATTTTGTTGTTTTCAATCAATTCAAGTGCTTGATGAGCGAGCATTAATTCATTTGTGCAGTATCTTGGATTTAGATTTGCATAATTTTTCACTGGAGAATTGAGGTTAAAATCCTCTTGCATCATTGCACGCCTTAAATCCCCATCACTTAGGACCCCATAGAGCTTGTTTTCCAAAGCGAGTATGGCTGTGCCAAGCCTTGCTTCACTCATCTTGATAATAGCGTCTTTTAGTGGCAATTGTGGGGAAATGATTGGCAAATTTTCTGTTTGCATTAAGTCTTTGATTTTTACAAAAAGTCTTTTGCCTAAGCTCCCACCAGGATGAAATGAGGCAAAGTCTTGCTTTGAAAAATTTCTTGCTTTCATCAAGCAAACCGCAAGAGCATCACCTAGAGCTAGAGTTAGTGTCGTGGAGCTTGTAGGGGCAGTATTGATAGGGCAGGCTTCTTTTTGTATAGAAATAGGGATAAAAAAATCCCCAAATTTTGAAAGTGAGCTATTTATATTTTTACTCATAGTGATAATTTTTGAAGCTAAACGCTTTAAGTGAGGGAGTATTGCTAAAAGCTCATCGCTTTCTCCACTATAGCTTATTGCAAGGATGATATCTTGTTTTTCTATCATTCCAAGATCTCCGTGCATTGCCTCTGTAGGATGTATAAAAAAGCTGGGTGTCCCAGTGCTTGCAAGAGTTGCTGCTATTTTTTTTCCAACCAAACCACTCTTTCCAACACCTATAACAATAAGTTTGCCCTTAGAATCTAAAATGCATTTGATAATACTATCCCAATCAATCTGTTTTTTGCTGGCATCTAAGAGAGCTTGTGCTTCAATCTCTAATACCTCTTTTGCAATTTGCTCAAAATCCATAACTTACCTTAAATATGAATGCACAACAATTGTTGGGTATTTTTTTGTCTTTTTAAATAAAAATTTTCTCAATGTATTTCTTAAATCATTTTCCAATAATCTATGATTTGCTATCACTTCTGGCTTAATGTTTTTAATATGGAGCTCTAATAATGCCCCAATTTCTTTTGTAAAGGCCTTTTCTTCTTTAGGATTTATAATTCCAAGAGAAGTGATTTGTGTTTCTTTAAGTAGTTTTTGCTCACCCTTATGGATAAAGGCAACCAAAAGAAGTAAGCCAGAATCTGCTAAAGTTTGTCTTTCTGTAACAACGATTTGATCAATCTCATTGCAAGCTTGATTATCAATAAATACCTTACCACTTTTAATGGTTTTTACTTTACGAATATAGCTAGGATTAACTTCAATTTGATCGCCATCTTCCATTAAGTAGATATTTTTTTCTAAAACACCACATTTGATTGCAGTTTCTTTATGTTTTGCCACATGATTATATTCTCCATGTACAGGGAGAAAGAATTTTGGTTTAATCAATCTTAGCATCAATTTTTGCTCTTCTTGAGCAGCATGCCCACTAACATGTATCTCACTAAAATCTTGATAAGCTACTTTTGCTCCAGCTTTCATTAGATAGTTTAATACAGTAGAAACCGATCCTTCATTTCCAGGGATTGCCTTTGCGGATATAATGACCATATCTGTAGGTTTAATTTTGACATGGCGGTGTTCATCTGTTGCCATACGATAAAGAGCACTCATTGTTTCACCCTGAGAACCTGTTGTGACAATTAATACTTCCTCATCAGGATAATTATTCACTTCATGTGCTTCTATAAAAATATTATGAGGCAATTCTATATAGCCAAGCTCTCTAGCTATATCAATATTTTTCTCCATTGATCTTCCAATAACAGCTACTTTTCTATTGTATTTCATACCATAGGTAATTGCCTGATAAACGCGATGAATATTAGAAGAGAATGTACTCATAATGACTCTTCCTTCAGCAGATTTAAATAAAGCATCAAATGTAGGACCTACACTTGCTTCAGATGCGGTATTACCACTTTTATGAGAGTTTGTCGAATCACTTAATAAAAGCATTACCCCTTGCTCTCCATAGTAAGCAAGACGATGTAAATCTGTAGGAAGATTGTCAATAGGAGTATGGTCAATTTTAAAATCTCCTGTATGGATAATGATGCCTGCTTCAGTCTTTATAGCAAGTGCTGATGCATCAATGATTGAGTGTGTAATATGAATCCACTCAATTTCAAAATCACCAATTGGGATAGGTCTTCTTTTTTCTACAATTTTGAAATAGGATCTAAACTTTTTTAACCCATGTTCATCAAATTTATTGCCAATCATACCAAGTGCTAAAGGGGTTCCATAAAGTGGAAATTGTAATTGTTTGTAGAGATAAGGAACTGCACCGATATGGTCTTCGTGAGCGTGTGTAATAACTACCCCAACAATCTTGTCCTTAATTGCATGAATATAACTAAAATCAGGAATTAAAATATCCACACCATGCATGTTTTCTTCAGGGAAGCTCATTCCAACATCAATAATAATGGCAGAATTCTCCGTTTCCATTACCATCATATTTCCACCAATTTCTCCTAATCCTCCAAGTGGTGTGATTCTAACTTTTGCTTTAGTATTAAGATTGAGTTTATAGTGAGGATTAAGACTGCTTTTTTGAATGCGATTATTGGCTTCAACTCCTTTCTTTAGATCTTTATGAAACCCTATATTGCTTTTTTCATTAACATTTTGAATATCCCTAACGCCATTATTGGATCGATCATTTTCTTTATTATTTTGAGCCTGAGCATTTTTATTTTTAAATACCCATTTTCTTGGCTTCTCTGTAGGGGTTTTTTCTGGAGTGTTATTTACTTCTTTTTCAGATTTTTCTTCGGAATTTTGTTTTTTGAATCTAGGTTTAAAATACCTTTTTTTTTGTGTTTCTGCTTTAGTATTTTCATTATTTTCCATCGTATTTATCCTTTTTATTTAGTTCTCTAAAAATTTGGTGATATGTTTCACTTAATAACTCATGTGCTCTTACATCTTCCATCAACCCTAATTTTTTAAATAAATCCTCAAGAATTTCTCTTTTATAGCACCTTGCAAGGTTTTTTAAAAGCTTTTTGCGTGGCGAACAAAATGCAACCTTTAAAAAATCTTCAAAACCACTATCTAATATATTAGCACTCTTTTTTACCATAAAGACTGATGATGTTACCTTTGGCATAGGCTCAAAAGCTTTTGCTGGAACATCAAAAAGTATTTCTGCACTTCCAAGAGTTTGGGTTAAAACACTCAATGCGCAAAAATCACTATCCTTACTTTTGGCACAAAATTTCTGTGCCACTTCTTTTTGGGTCATTACGATAAATCCTTTGCAATAAGGATCTCTTAAAACCCTTAGTATAATATGAGTAGCAATATAGTAAGGTAAATTTGATACTAAGATATAATCCTGATGGTGTAACCAACCCTCTTTTTTCTCTATGGTTAAAACATCCTGATTGATTAATTCAAGCCTACCTAATTCTAGAGCCCTAATATACTTTTTTCTGAGAAAAGAACACAAATCATTATCGATTTCATAAGCTTTCACTTGATAAAGTTTGAGCAACTCATCACTTAAATCACCCAAGCCAACCCCAATCTCTATAATTTGTTCATTTTGGTGTATGTTGGGAATGGATTGGACAATCCTCTCTACAAACTCCTTATCCTTTAAGAAGTTTTGACCAAATTTTTTCTTTGCTTGGTACCGCAAAGCCTTCCTCTCCAAAACTTTTTACCTATTCTATCTAAAAATTGTTGCATTTCTGTTATATTTTGGTTTGCTACTGGGCAAGTTGATGTATTATTTTAAAACTTGATTAAAGTTGGTATAAAAATTTAACAAGCTTTATGTTTTGAGTAAAGCAAGGGAGACAAATATAAGCCTTGATGGCTTAAAGATATTAATAATCACACTAGGATGTCCTACCATTGTTTTTATATTTAAGAGGCAGAAACTAGAGGTTAATATCTTTATTTATTCAAATAAAAGAGAGAATAAAATGTTTATTTGTGCAGGAAATGGAGAGGATTTCAAATTTGCTACAAGTATTGGTGTAGGACTTATAGAAAGCGCTATCAGTTTAACTCAAATTTGTATCAAGGATAAACCTAATTTTTTATGTTTTATTGGGAGTGCGGGAAGTTATGATTTTAGTCTACCACTGCTTGAGATTTGTATGAGTCAAGAATCTACCCAAATTGAAACTAGTTGTTTTAAAGATAAAAGCTACACTCCAATTCAATTACATCAAAAGAGTCTTGATAATGTTTCATGTGAAACAATTGATAAAATTAAATCTTTAGGACTAAGGCCTGTAGTTGTAAATTCAAGCAATTATATTACCACTAATGTGCAGATGGCTAAAAATTTTATACAACAAGGAATCTTACTAGAAAATATGGAGTTTTATTCTATTCTTTCTGTAGCAAAAAAATTTCAAATTCCCTGTATTGGGATTTTTTGTGTGAGTAATTATTGTAATGCTCAAGCGCATCAGGATTTTATGAAAAATCGTGATGTAATAATAAAAAAAATAGAAGAAGCTATAAGAGTAGTGAGTAGCGCTCAATCCTAAATTAAGGTATATTATTAAAAATCTTGTTTTAGCTTATGAAGAACAAGGCAGAATACTCCTAAAATTATAAGCGCACCCCACCAAAAACCTACCAAGCAAAATAAAGCGGTTAAAATTACCCCACAAAGACCCAAAAGAGGATGCTCGATAATGACTTTTATAAATAAAAAAAGAATGAGTAAAGCTACAGAGAATAATAAGATCATTATTTCCATTTAAGAACCTTTCTAATTTATAGAGATGTTTGGTTAATCCTTTGTTTGCCCCTTTAATTTTATATCGAGTTTTTTATTATAACCAAACCTTATATTGAGTTTATAATCATAGTTCTTAACTATTTAAGATAGTTGTTTGTAGCAGTATAAACCAAATATTTTTTGAGATTCCTCAATTTACCCCTCAAATGATTATAAATAAAAAAGAACTGCAGATTGATCAAACTTTTTTTGATACTGATAGGGAATAAAGAACAAGGTTTATAATGGGAATAAGTTGCCATCAACCATTCATTCTTGTATTGCAGTTTTCCTGCGATCATTGATGAATGAAATTAAAAATAGTATAAATAATAGTGTTGGTGGTGTCATCTATGATGGTTTTTAAGACATTAAATAAAAAATAATTATAAAATTTATTAATACTGCCACCAAAAACTCTTTCTACTTGTTATGTTATGAAAATTGAAGGTATTCCACATTCTATGTTGTGATGCAAACATATTATTCTCCTAATTTGCAAGATTTTAACCTGGATTTTACCCCCATCCCCACTTAAAATTGACTTAATATAGCAAGGCTTTTTTGTTAGAATTTCAAACAAAATTTTTAAAGAGATAAGAATGGAAAATATTTATAACTATACTTTAGAAGAATTAGAAAGCATGATCAAACCAAGCTTCAGAGCCAAGCAGATTTATCATTGGATTTATATTAAATATGTACAAGATTTTGATTTGATGCATAATTTACCCAAGCAACTAAAAACGGATTTAAAACAAGAATATAAAATCAAACATTTAGAACCTATAAAAGTAGAAATCAGTCAAGATGGCACAAAAAAATATCTTTTTAAAACATTAGATGGACATACTTTTGAGAGCGTGTTTATTAAGATGCGTGATAAAAAGTTAGATAGCCAAGGCAATATTATAGAGGGAGAAAAATATACTTTTTGTCTTTCAAGTCAGATTGGCTGCAAGGTTGGATGTGCATTTTGTTTTACTGCTAAGGGTGGTTTTATAAGAGATTTAAGTGCGGGTGAAATTGTGGAGCAGGTTGTTTGGTTAAAAAAAGATAATAATCTTTTGCCAGAAAAAAGAGTAAATATTGTTTATATGGGAATGGGAGAGCCTTTAAATAATTTAGATAATGTTTCAAAAGCAATCAGAATTCTAAGTGAATTAAATGGACTTTCAATTTCTGCTAGGAGACAAACAATTTCTACAAGTGGAATTGCTCCAAAAATTAAAAAATTAGGAGAAATGAATCTTGGAGTGCAATTAGCTATATCTCTTCATGCAGTCGATAATGCGCTAAGGACAAGGTTGATTCCAATGAATAAAGCTTATAATATTCAAAGCATTATAGAGGCAGTAAAAAACTTCCCTGTAGATACAAGAAAAAGAGTAATGTTTGAATATCTTGTCATAAAAGATGTGAATGATGATTTGCAAAGTGCTAAAGTTTTACTAAAATTACTTGATGGAATTAAGGCAAAAGTAAATCTAATATTGTTTAATCCACATGAAGGAAGTGAATTTAAAAGGCCGGATATGGAGCAAGTAAAAAAGTTTGCAGACTTTTTAATCCAAAGAGGATTACTTGCGACAATCAGAGAATCCAAAGGTATTGATATATCTGCAGCCTGCGGCCAACTAAGAGAAAAAACTTTGCAAAATGTTCCACGTGAAACAAAGGAATAGAATGGAATTGATAGACTTTTTGTTATTAATTTTTATCATTTTGGTATTTATTATAGGGATTGGTTATTACCTATTTATTGTATTTAAAACAAGGAGATAAAAGTGCTTGTCCATATTTGTTGTAGTGTAGATAGTCATTATTTTTTAAAAAAAGTAAAAGAACAGTATCCAGATGAAAAATTGGTAGGATTTTTTTATAATCCAAATATTCATCCAAAAGAAGAATATGACTTAAGATTGTCAGATGTAAAAAGAAGTTGCGATTTGCTTGGGGTTGAGCTTTTGGTTGGAGAATATGATATAAAAAATTGGTTTGATGGCGTTGTAGGATTGGAGAGTGAGCCAGAAAAAGGTAAAAGATGCAACCAATGCTTTGATATTAGATTGGTAAGAAGTGCCATAGAGGCTAAGAAACATAATGAGACAAGTTTTACTACTACATTGTTATCTAGTCCAATGAAAGAACAAAATATTTTATTTGATCAAGGTGAGAAAATTGGCAGGGATTATGGATTGGAGTTTATAAAAATTGATACAAGATCTAGTGGAGGAACACAAGAGCAAACACAGCTTGCAAAGAAGGATAATTTATATAGACAAAACTATTGTGGATGTATCTTTGCCTTAGCACAACAACGAGATAAACAAGGAAAAAAATCTTTAGAGATGATGAGTGATATTTATGGTAATAATCAGACAGGAAGCATCTCTAAAAGACAAGAAGAATTTGCAAAAAGGGATTATTTTGAGAAAGAAAATATTCCCTATGTCTTAGTACAAAGAAAAACTTTAGTTTATAGAAATTTATCTTGCCTATTACAAAATCAAAATGGAGTGATACCTAGTTATGCATTGATTAACTCCCAAAGCAAGAAAAAAATAAAAATTGGTGAAATTTTGTGGATAAAGCCAAAGCTAGAGCTTGAGGATTCTATTTATCAGGATTATTTGAAAAGTGATATCAAGATAGGTTTCTCAAAAAAGGAGGATAGTATTTTTGTCCCTCTTGATTGGATTAATCTCATACTTAAGAAAAATTTTTCGACTTTATTGGATTTAAAACAAAATGCTTTAAGTCTAGAGGATGAGTTTTATTTGCGTAAGATTTTGTGTGGTAGCCAGAGCATCAATCCCATTTTTCTTGTAAATAGTATTTTTGAGGCACCTGTTACCCTGGAGTTACAAAGTTTATTTCAAGAGGAAAGTGTTTTTAGCGTTGTGGAGTTTCTATAACAAACATTAAGTTTATTTTGATAGAATCTAGAGTTTTTTAGGCTTCAAATGGGGCCTGTAGATAATTCAAGCTTTAGTTGAGGTGTTGTCTATGCTAATGGATGTAAACAAAATAAAGAAGATTTTGCCACATCGATATCCTTTTTTACTAGTGGATAGGGTTGTGGAATTGAATGTAGGAAAAGATATCTGTGCCTATAAAAATGTAACAACAAATGAGGAAATTTTTCAAGGACATTTTCCAGGTCAGCCTATTTATCCTGGTGTGATGATTATTGAGGGAATGGCTCAAGCAGGTGGAGTTTTAGCTTTTGTGAGTGCTTGGGGCGAAGATGTAGAGAAAGCAAAAGATAAAATTGTTTATTTTATGACCATTGATCGTGTAAAGTTTAGGATACCTGTTGTTCCTGGGGATAGGTTAGAATATCGTTTAAGTGTAATTAAGAATAAAGGTGCAGTGTGGCAACTAGATGCAAAGGCCTATGTGGATGGAAATCTTGTTGCAGAGGCTGAACTTAAGGCAATGATTGCAGATAGAAAAGAATAGGAGAGTGGTTTGAGCAAGATAGCAAAGACAGCCATAGTTGCAGAGAGTGCAGTTATAGGCGAGGGTGTTGAAATTGGTGATTTTTGCGTCATTGGAGAGGGGGTGCAAATTGGTGATGGCACCAAACTCTATAATAATGTGACTATACTAGGAAATACTAAGCTAGGAAAAAATAATACAGTTTTTCCTTACGCAGTCCTTGGAACAATTCCTCAGGATTTGAAATATCATGGTGAATATGTGGAGCTAATTATTGGAGATAATAACTTAATTAGAGAGCATTGTATGTTTAATCCTGGAACAGAAGGCGGTGGTGGAAAAACAATTTTGGGAAACAATAATCTCTTTATGGCATATGTACATATGGCACATGACTGTATCATTGGTAATCACTGCATATTTGCTAATAATGCAACCTTAGGAGGACATGTTGTTGTAGGTGATTATGTTAATTTTGGTGGTTTATCAGCAGCCCATCAGTTTGTAAAAGTGGGTGATGGTGCAATGGTAGCAGCTGGTTCTATGCTTGCACAAGATGCTCCACCCTATAGTATTGTCGAGGGTTCAAGGGCTATTTTTAGAGGACTTAATCGCCACCGTATGAGAAAACTTTTTTCAAGAGAAGAGATAGATTTTATTAGTAGTTTATATAAGCGTTTATTATCTGGTAGCGATCTAATTACCAAACTTGCGGAGCAAGAGTTACAGGCAAATCCTGATAATATTCACACACAAAAAATTTGTAATTTTATTTTAGATTCTCAAAGAGGTATTCCTATTAGAAGAGGGGCAGGTAGTGAATAATCATAAAACAATACAATGCAATTTTTGTGGTAGAAATGGAGATGAAAATGAACTTTTTATCTGCGGTGATAAGGGTGCTTTAGGGGTAGAGGCATTTATTTGTAAGGATTGTATGGAATTTTTGTATCAAAGCTTTGTGGGATTGGATGAGGAGGTAGAACAAGAAACACCACTTAGTTTTGAAAAGTTTCCGACACCCAAAGAGCTTAAAGCGGTTTTGGATGATTATGTGATTGGTCAAGAAAGAGCTAAAAAGGTTTTCTCTGTTGCAATCTATAATCACTATAAGCGTATCTCAAATAAGGACAAGATTGATGATGGTGTAGAGATTGCAAAGTCAAATATTTTATTTATAGGTCCAACAGGTAGTGGAAAAACCCTTATGGCTCAAACTATAGCAAAGGCTCTAGATATACCTATTGCTATTGCTGATGCTACAAGCTTAACAGAAGCAGGATATGTTGGCGAAGATGTTGAGAATATTCTTACAAGACTTTTGCAAGCAGCAGATGGTGATGTTCAAAAAGCACAAAAGGGAATTGTCTTTGTAGATGAGATTGATAAGATTGCAAGGTTATCAGAAAATCGATCTATTACAAGAGATGTTTCGGGTGAGGGAGTTCAACAAGCTTTATTAAAAATTATTGAAGGAAGTGTTGTAAATATTCCCCCAAAAGGAGGAAGAAAGCATCCTAATCAAGAGTTTATTCAAATTGACACAAATGATATTTTATTTATTTGTGGCGGAGCTTTTGATGGGCTTTCTGACATCATCAAAAAGAGATTGGGTAAAAGCTCCTTGGGATTTGGTTTTGATAAAGTGCAAAAATTTAAAGAAAATGAAGAAGTGTTGCATCTTGTAGAATCTGATGATCTTGTTGCATATGGGATGATTCCAGAGTTTATAGGTAGATTACATGTTGTTGCCACTTTAGAGCCAATTACCAAAGAGGCAATGATTGATATCATGACTACACCAAAAAATTCTTTAATTAAGCAATACCAGAAACTTTTTTCTTTAGATGGGGTAAAGCTTGTTTTTGAAGATGAAGCATTAGAAAAGATTGCAGATTTGGCAATTGCTAGAAAGACTGGCGCAAGAGGATTGAGAACTATTATAGAGGGGATTTGCACAGACATTATGTTTGAACTTCCCGAAATGAGTGGATATGAAGTAATTATTGGACCTGATTGTGTTGATGGAAGCGCAAAACCCATTCTTATTAAGAAAAAATCAAAATAAAGGATTGTGATGCTATTAGATAGAATTATAGGACTATTTTCTCACGATATTGCTATAGATCTAGGAACAGCTAATACAGTTGTGTCAGTGAAGGGGCAAGGAATTGTGATTAATGAGCCATCAATTGTTGCAGTAAAAACAGATCGTTTTGATGGACATGGGGCAGTTTTAGCTGTGGGGCGTGAAGCAAAAGAGATGATAGGTAAGACCCCTGGTAGTATTAAAGCTATACGTCCAATGAAAGATGGTGTTATTGCAGATTTTGATATTACAGAGAAAATGATTCGATATTTCATTGAAAAAGCACATAGAAGAAAATCATTGATACGCCCAAGAGTAATGGTATGTGTTCCTTATGGACTCACAGGGGTTGAAAGAAAGGCTGTAAAAGAATCTGCTATGAGTGCAGGAGCTAGAGAGGTATTTTTGATTGAGGAACCTATGGCTGCTGCAATTGGTGCAGGATTACCTATCAGAGAACCACAAGGGAGTTTGATTGTAGATATTGGTGGAGGAACCACAGAGATTGGAGTAATTTCTTTAGGTGGGCTTGTTATTAGTAAATCCATTCGTGTTGCTGGTGATAAGATTGATTGCGCAATTGTAGATTATATCCGTAAAAAATATAATCTTGTCATTGGGGAGCGAACAGGAGAGGACATAAAGATTGAAATTGGCTGTGCTTATCCGCAGAATCCACCTCTTACAATGCAGGTAAAGGGAAAGGATCAAGTAAGTGGATTATTAAATTCTATTGAGCTTAGCAGTGAAGATGTGAGAGAGGCAATCAGGCATCAGTTACAAGAAATTGGCAATACCTTAAAAAATATTTTAGAAGTAATTCCACCAGATTTAGCAGGTGATATTGTGGAAAATGGAGTGATTCTTACAGGTGGTGGAGCTTTGATCAGAGGATTGGATAGATATTTGTCTGAAGTAGTTAAGTTGCCTGTAGCTGTGGGTAATGAGCCATTGTTAGCTGTAGCAAAGGGAACAAGCGAGGCGCTGGAGAATTTAGACTTATTACAAAATCTTAAATATGATTAGTAATGCGCTATAGGTCCTTATTTCTCATTTTATTTTTTATATTTTATTTTGCTATTGTATTTGTATTTAGCCAAGGGGTGAGGGACAAATTTTTTAAGGTTACAGGTGCAATTAAAATGCAGTATCTTGAGTTTTCCCAATCACTAGGAAAAAATTATGATAGATTTTTTAATCAGGCCAAGAGCATTGCCTTTTTACAAGAAAAATATAAAGAGTATCAAAAAATTGAACTTGAGCTCTTAGAAACAAAAAAAAGACTAGAGCAAGTTTTTGAGTTTGTTCCTCAACTTGATCTTTATCCAAAGGTGACCTTTGAGCCTGCATTGGTAATATCATATGTAGATTTTTTAGAGTATGATAAAGTCTGGTTGCATACTAAGATGCCTTATCAGAATAATAAGATATTTGGTATTGTTCAAGATGGGTATGCTTTGGGGATTGCAGTTGTAGATAAGGATCGGTTAGTTGGTCTATTCAATGGTAATGAGCAGTGCGGTTATAGCGTTTATATTGGCAAGGATAAAATCCCTGCAACCTTGCATTATAACCCTCAAAATAAAGAAACGGTTTTAGCTGATTTTATACCTCAATATTTTAGCATTCAAGCAGGAGATCAGGTTTTTACTAGTGGTTTGGATAATATTTTTGTACAAGATATTCCGGTAGGAGTGGTTGTTGAAGTAGTAGATAAAAATGGCTATATCACAGCAGTTGTAAAACCTTATGCAGATATAAAATCTCCCAAATACCTTTGGCTGATTAATAAGGAAAATATAGATGCACAATAATAAATTTGACAATCTTTTAACTCTACTAAAAGATGCGCAAAACAAGCACCAACTGGATATTGCCCTAAATTGTCTTTTAGAGATGATTGAAAAAGAGGTTTTAAATTCAAAAATTCCTACAGAGATACAAGAGATCTTTAGGGATAAAATTTATAATCTGGTAATTTTAAGAGGAGATATCGTAGATAAGCTTTATTTGGCTTTATATATTATTTATAAGGATTGTAAATTTGATGATAGATTCCTTAAAATAGAGGGAATTGCTAAAGAGGCAATGCTTCAAAATGGAATTAGTGATAATGAAAAATTGATGCTTTTAGAGTTAGCAGTGCTTGCAAAGATTTTGAAAGGAGAGGCAGATAACGCAATAGATTTTTACATTCAAAATATTGTCTTAATTGATATCCATGCTTTAGAATCTCAAAAGAGCGCAGAATTTATTTTACAGGCTTTTAAATACTTCAAAATCCCTTTTGAAACTCTGAAAAAAAACCTACTCCATATTTTAGATTCTTTTGATTCTTTAGACTATAAACAAAAAAGATCTTTTTTTAATTGGCAACTGCATATTTTCTGGAATGTCACACACTATTTTAATCATAAGGGTTGGTTAGATTTTTATGATATTTGGAAAGGCATTTTTTATCAGGAAGTGCAAAAAATTGAAGTCTCAAGTATGGATTTTGCGCTCTATTTGCATTTTTTTATTTATCATATGTGCGGTAATAACTTCTCCTCTCAAAAAGACTGGGAAAAATTTAATACAGAGATTACGCTTTATGCATCTTCTTATTATAAGGACTTTGCACAAAAATTTGAATTGCCAAAAGCTCAAAGACAAGATACAAAAATCATTGGTATTTTAAGAGATCGTATTGTTGAGAATTCTCCTTATAAGGTTGAGTATAGTTTTTTAAAAACTCTATTGCAAGATGAGGATTTTAAAAAAAATTACAAAATCAAAATCTATTTAATGAGTTTTATAGAAAAAAGTGATAATGACTTAGATATTGTAAAAAACTATGTGGATTTAGGAGTAGAAGTCTTAGATGTAGGACAAGAATACAATAAGCTGGGATATTATAATTCTCATTTAGGAAAAGCTCTGGCTTTGCGAGATATGCTTTTAAAAGATCAGGTAGAGTTTTTAATCAGCCCAAATAATGGTTATGGAATTAGTGATTTTATTTTATCAACTCGCAGTTGTCTCAAACAGATTTTTTGGAGTCATGGTAATTTTGTTTATGATGGGGATTTTCTAGATACAAAGATTACACATATTTGTGGCAACCAAGAAAAAATTCTGCATCAAGGGTATAATTTTAGAGGTATTCCTGTAAAGATGGATAGATATTTTTATAATCCAGATATTAGTGAAAATGCAGTAAAAAAAATTAGAGATTTATATCCTAAGGATGCTTATATTCTAGGCAACATAGGGCGTTTGGTAAAAATTGACAATGAAGTATATCTGCAGACAATCATTGATATTTTAAGGGATAATCCAAAAACTATATTCTTAGCTTGTGGTTCTGGAAATATTGAAGAAATCAAGATGAAGATTCAAAACATAGATTCTTCTTTGATGCATCGATTTTATTTCACAGGTTTTGTAGATAGTGCGGTTTATGGGCATGTGTTGGATTTATGGCTAGATAGTTTCCCTATGCAACAAGGAGAAAGCAGGATAGAATTTAGTGCAAAAGATAAATTAAGCCTAGTGCTTTCAGAAGAATCTTTAGACCAGAGAAGAAATCGCTTGGAACAGTGGTTCCAAATCCATCAAAAATTGCTTATAGACATTGCTTTAAAATATAAAATTACTGAGGAAGAAATCCATCAGTTTCTATGTCAGGATAATCTGCTTGTAGCATTTTGTATCAAAGACTATATTGCAAAAGCAAAAGAGCTCATTAATCTCCCAAAAGAAAGCCTAGAGCAATTAATCATTAAACAGCGTATTATTAGAGAGGTAAATGACACTTTAAGACAAAGACTTGGCAAAAAATTATTTTTAGAGATGCTAAGTAGTTTATGAGAATATTAGTTTTATGTGCAGCAAATCCTGCAACAAACCCAAGACCTTCAAGAATGATTGATAATCTTAAGGAAAAACATATAGTTACAGCGATGGGTTTAAATAGTTCTCCAATTGATGATGTTGAGGTTCTAAGCTATAGCAATTATAAAAAAAGAAATATTTTTCAAGAAATTTGGCTTTATATCAATGTTTTGTTTAAAAGATGGGATCGCTTAATTTTTACGAAAAATCGCTTAGAAATTCAAACTTTTTTAAAAAGAAGAGATTTTGATCTTATCATCTGCCATGATTTGGTTTTGCTCCCAATAGTGCTAAAGAACAAACAAAGTGCAAAGGTGCTTTTTGATGCAAGAGAGTTTTATCCTAAGCAATATACAAACTCTCTAAGGTGGAGAATCTTATTTCAAAAATTTAATGATTTTTTGTGTAAAACTTATATGCCACAAGCAGATAAGGTGATAACTGTTGGAATGGGGATTAAAAAAGCTTATCAGAACTTTTATCAAGTAGATAGTGAGGTTTTTTACTCACTAAGTAAATTTTATGATCTCTCTCCAAGTCTTATGCAAAATACACAAATAAAAATGATTTATCACGGGTATGCTAATAAAGCAAGAGAGATAGAAAAAACAATTGAAATTATGGATTATTGTCAGGATGATTTTTCCCTAGATTTAATGCTGATTTGTTATGACAAGGGTTATTTAAAAAAGCTTGAGAAAATGGTATTGCAACGCCAAAAAAGAGGCAAAAAGATACGGATTATTCAACCTGTAAAGTTTGAGGAGCTTATTACCTTTAGCAATCAATATGATATTGGAGTATATGCGCTTCCAAAATCTAATTTTAATTTAGAATTAGCAATGCCAAATAAATTTTTTGAATATATTCAATCAAGATTGGCACTTGTTACCATACCTCATAAAGAAATGGAGTGGTTTATCAATCGCTATCAAAATGGAATTGTATCCAGTGATTACACACCAAAATCTATTGCACAAGCCCTGAATTCCTTGAGTAGAAGTGAGATTATGAAAATGAAAATACGATCTCATACTATTGCAAAGACACTAAGCAATGAACAAAACAAACAAAAGATAGCAAATATTTTAAAGGAAATCTTTACTTATAAAATATCATAAGCAGATTCCATTGCCTCTTATCTTTTTAATAAATTAGAGATTGGCAGAAGAGTTGGATAACTTATTTTTTATAAAAAATATGATTGATAAATAGGGCTAAATTTTTTAAATTTAGCCTAAAAATAGATTTCTTTAGTATCTCAAAAATATTTTTATTTCATCCCCACTTGGATCATTTTGCGTCTTAAATAAGCAATCTTGCTTTGAAGAGGTAGTTCCTTGGGACAAGAATCATGACAAGCCAGTAAGCTCATACATCCAAACACTCCCTCATCATTACCTATAATTTCATAAAAATCTTCGTCACTTCTTTTGTCATGAGGATCTAGCATAAACCTTGCAACCCTATTTAATCCAGCTGCACCCACAAAATCTTCACGCATTAGCTTGGTAGCACAACCTGCAATACAGCAACCACATTCTATGCATCTATCTAGTTCAAATACTTCCTGAGCAACATCAGGATCAATTTTTTCTTCTACTTTGGTAATATCTACAGGATTATTGCTATGAATCCACCCCTTTACTCTTTTAGTCATACCTGCAAACCACTCCCCAGTATTAACACTTAAATCTTTGATTAGTTTGAAAGCAGGTAATGGCATTAATGTGATCACATCTTCTTTAAATTCTTGAGTGAGGGTTTTACAAGCAAGCCTAGCCTTGCCATTAATCATCATCCCACAGCTCCCACAGATTCCAGCACGACAGACAAAATCAAAGCTTAAATCAGGATCAAATTTTTCTCTAATCATATTCAAGATAATAAAAATACTCATAGAGTGGGCTTCTTCAATTTTATATTCTTTGAAATGGGGTTTTGATATGGCACTTTGAGGGTCAAATTTTAAAACCCTTATGGTTAAAATCCGTGGCTTCATTATTTATCTCCTAATCTTTGATTTTTGGCTTTGTATTGTGCCAAAAGTCTAAAGGGCATCAAGGCCTCTTGCAAGTCATATCTATCCCCACCTTTTTCTTCAATTTCTTGAGTGATTTTTTGTATCTCTTCATCACGTTTAGCCTTATTGGGATGAGGAATAAAATTGCCCTTTAATCCATATCCACGCCAATCAGGAGTAAGCTCCATCTTCATTACATCCAATTCTTCATATTCTATTGTTGGTAAAGTTTGATTCTCATCACTCCAAGAAGTAAGAGTGCGCTTTAGCCAGTTTGCATCATCTCTTTTAGGATAATCTACTCTTGTATGAGCCCCTCTAGATTCTCTTCTCTCCAAAGCCCCTTTTGTTACACAAAGTGCAAGTTTTAGCATTTTGGGAACCCTATAGGCCTCTTCAAGCTCAGGATTATTATGAAGTTTTTTATTTTTTACTTGAATATTTTTACTTCTTTTATAAAGATCTTCCAATTCATCTAATGCTTCTTTTAGATTCTTTTCATCTCTAAAAACCCCTACTTTCTCATCCATTATTTCTTTCATTCTATTTTTGATTTTAAAGACATCTTCATTGCCATTATTATTAATGAGTGAGAAGAGATAGTTTTCTTGATTTTTTATAAAAATTTCAATTTGTTGCGTAGCAATGCTGATATTTGCTTCTTGGCAATGTTGTGTAAAATAATCCCCAATAATCATACCAGCAACCACGGCTTCACTTACAGAGTTTCCACCTAGGCGATTAAATCCGTGTAGGTCCCAACAACTTGCTTCACCCGCACAAAACAATCCCTTTAGATGCGTTTCACCCCTATAATCTGTTCGTACTCCCCCCATAGAATAATGTTGCATAGGGCGGATGGGAATCCAATCTTTTGCAGGATCAATTCCTGCAAAAGTAATAGCAATATCTTGCACATCACGCAAATTCTTTTCTATGTGCTTTCTTCCTAAAATAGATATATCCAGCCATACATGTTTTCCATATGGAGAATCCACACCCTTGCCTTTTTGGATATGTTCCAAGATTCTGCGACTTACGACATCTCTACTAGCTAATTCTTTTTTTTCTGGCTCATAATCAGGCATAAAACGATACCCATCTTTATCTCTTAAAACTCCACCATCTCCACGACATCCCTCTGTCATCAAAATGCCACTTGGAACAAGACAGGTAGGATGGAATTGGACAGCTTCCATATTTCCTAGTTTTGCAACTCCACTCTCCAGAGCAATTGCTATCCCAATACCCTCGCAAATTACTGCATTTGTAGTATTGGCATAGATTCTCCCATAGCCACCTGTTGCAAGGAGAGTTCCCTTTGCCACATATGCACTAATTTCACCATTTACCAAATCTCTTACAATTGCACCATAACAAGTATTGTTTTCATAAATTAATGCAATCGCTTCTTTTCTGTCTCTAATATCTACTCCATATTTATAAGCCTCATTTGTAACAGCATAAAGCATACTATGTCCTGTAGCATCAGCTGTGAAGCAAGTTCTCCACTTTTTGGTTCCTCCAAAATCTCTACTTTGAATAAAACCTTCTTTTTGGCTATCTTCAGTAATAGCTACGCGCTCTCCATTGATAATAGCTTCTCTCTCTCCTGCCTTAATTCTAGTCCAAGGCACCCCAAAGCTTGCAAGTTCTCTAATAGCCTTTGGGGCAGTTGTAACAAACATTCTAGCAACTTCTTGATCACAACCCCAATCGCTCCCTCTTACAGTGTCTAAAAAGTGTAGGTCTTCGTTATCTCCCTCACTCATCTTTCCATTTCCAAGACTTGCTTGCATACCGCCTTGTGCTGCAGCAGAATGGCTTCTTCTCACAGGAACTAGGCTTAAAACTATGGTATTAAGTCCTTGTTTTTTTGCTGAAATGGAGGCTCTAAGCCCTGCTAATCCACCACCTATAATCAAGGCATCGCAATATGTAATTTTCATCTACAACCCCTTTGAATTTCCAAACTTTTTATCATCATACTGCTTGTAGTAGTCAATAGATTTTTTTTCTTGCCCCAGTCCAATTTTTACATATGCACCAAAGCTTAAAAGCCCAAGGACAATAAAAAATATACTCATTAAAGTTTTGATTTTTCTAAGATTTTTAATTCCCAATCTCTCAAAAAATCCCCATTTTACACATAAGCGATAAAGTCCTATACTGCCGTGTATTTCCACAACAAAAAGCAAAACAATATATAAAATCCAAAAATTTTGATGAACAAAGCGATAAGAAGAAGCATTTGGACCTATATAACTAGGTTGTGTGAGAACTACAAAAAGATGAATACTTGCTAGAAAAAAGAGCATAAAGCCACTCACAGCCTGAAGAAACCAAAGACTTGTATCACTATGTTTCATTAAATACTTATGAATTCTTAGAATCTGGAATTGTTTGTAAGTAATGGGAAATTTTCGTAGGGCTAAAATAGAGTGCAATATAAAAGCAATAATCACAACTCCAGCAACAAGGCTAACTAAAATAGGTTTTCCTTCTTGAAAAAATAAACTACCCTCAAAAAACTTCGTAACAAAATACATCGCTTCTTGACCCAGTAAAATACTTGATACAAAAAACAAATGTATGATCATAAAGATTGCTAAAAATAATCCAGAGATGCTTTGAAGAAAGTCCAACTTCGCGGGATATTTACTTTTTTCCTTGCAAGAGTTAAAGCCTAAATATTCCTTGATAATTTTATTATCTTGCATATTCTTCCTTAAACTTTAAAAAAATCAACGCATTATATTTTTTTTTAAAATTCCTGTCAAAATTTTTAACATAAATAATCTAGCCAAACTTAAGATAAGGTCTGATTTTATCTATCTTAAAGATTTCTGATTTTTAGCAAAATGCTGATTTTGAGATTTTTTGTATTGCCTTGCGTTATAAAGAGGGATTCTTGCACCAAAAACCTCTCAATATCACAAAAATCTTTTTTGTGGATAAATATCAAAAACTTTGGAGTGTTTTATAGCCAAGAAGTTAATACTGGTTGCATAGATTCTAATGATTACACAAGGGACAAGATTATTTTTATCTTTAAAAGCAATTTTTCAAGCTTTAAAAAATCATCCATAGGTTATTTTAACACTATAAAAGTTTTTAATTCTGTCTTAGTGTAAGCAATTTCTTTTAAAAACAATCATCGAATCTACTCTTTTTTTCAAAGAGGTTTTTGGAGGGAAAGTTATTATAGATTAAATCAATCTAGGGTTATTGATAAGCTAAAGGAGGCAATACAGTGTCCTTAAAACCGATTATTAAAGATTAAATAAAACTAGATGTAATTATGATAAAAATTTTTGTATAGCCTCATAAATAAGAGTAGAGCCAAAATAGATAAAGATGAAACAAGCACTTATATCAACTATTTTTATGTTTCTTAAAAAGATATTTAAAAACTTTTTTATAGTAAATACCTGCACTACAAAATAAAACCAGCATAAAGGAATAAGAAGCATAAGAACTAGTAATCCCAGCTTTAGGGAGTATGGGGTATGGATTGGGAGTTTTGCAAGAATAATGCTTACAAAGATTGGAGGTTTTGGATTAGAAAGATTTGTCCATACACCAAGTAGGAATGAAAAAAGAGTGTTTTTTTGTGGTTGGCTGGATATCTCTTCTTTTACAGGTTTGTTTATGGACATAAAAATTCTTCCTGCCATATAAATGAGATAAATTCCTCCTAATAATTTTACAGAATCAAAAAATAGGGTTTTGCTTAAGATATCTATGAGAAAAAAGCCAACAAGAAGCCAAATAAGAGTTCCTGCAACAACGCCAAAAGCACATCCCAATGCCTGTGCCTTACTCCTTATTGAGGTTCTAATCATCAAAAACATATCAGGACCAGGCATAATAACTGCAAGGGACCAAATAAATAAAATGCTAGCAATCTCACTGCTATATTGATGATAAGAAAAATCAAACATAATCATTCCTCTTTCATTTTTATAAGCTTAGACATCTTTTTAAAGTCTTGTTTTATCTTTTCTTCTGCAGGTTGCAAAAGACTTATAATGATAATCACAATGCTTGCACAGACAAATGCAGGAACTATCTCATAAATAGGAAAATAAGCTTTAAAAATATTTTTGTGCAGTATAACAACAATTGCACCTGTAATCATTCCAGAAATTGCTGCTAATCTTGTCATTTTTTCCCAAAATAGTGAGAATAGTATTACACTTCCAAAACTAGCACCGAAACCTGCCCAAGCATATGCAACAATGGACAAAACACTTGAATTTTTATCAACAGAAATCAAAAAAGCAATGCAAGCAATTAGCAAAACACTGATTCTGCTAATTCTCATGATAGATTTTTCTGATGCTTCTTTTTTTAAAATCTTGTGATAGAAATCTTGTGCAATTGTAGAACTTGAAACTAAAAGTTGAGAGCTAGCAGTACTCATAATGGCTGCTAATATTGCACTTAGCAAGATTCCACACATCCAAGGATTAAAGAGTATTTGGCTAATTGCAATAAAGATTTTTTCAGGATCTTTCAAAGAGAGGTTAAACTTATTTACATATGCAATTCCAAGCAGTCCAATAAAACAGGCTCCAATAAGTCCTGCTACCATCCAGCTAATGCCAATACCTGTAGCTAGAGGTATGTCTTTTATAGATCGGATTGACATAAATCGCACCAAAATGTGAGGTTGTCCAAAATATCCTAGACCCCATGCTAATGCGGATAAAATGCTTATGAGCGAGATATTAGAAAAAAAATCTAAGCGATTATTAGTGCTAAACTTTTCTTCTTGTAGGGTGCTTAAAAGATCTTTAATCATAGAGATTGCAACTTGGGGATTTTGCAATAAAAGTTCCTGTGCTTGTTTAAATGAAGCAAGAAATTCTATATTTGTTTGATTTTTGATTTTGATATCCTTGCTGTGCTCCAAAGCAAGAGTGATTTCTTGGAGTTTGGGCAATGTTTCTTTGAAATCTATAGAAAGCTGAGAGAGAATAGTGGGAATGGATTCTTGTAGTTTAATCAGTTCTTGCTTGGCGTGATCTGATTGTTTGATGAGATGAAAAGCTTCTTTAGCACCCCCTAGATGATAAAGCATCACAATGGGTACAGTGAGTAGGGCAAAAAGCATTAAAAAACCCTGTATAAGATCTGTCCAGCATACTGCTTTATATCCTCCAAAGAAGGTATAAATAACAATAACCAATGTCCCAACAATAAGGGCATGGTTATATTCTAAACCAAATGTTGCTTCAAAGAGCTTAGCTCCTCCTACAAGGCCACTTGCGATATAAAAAGTAAAAAATATAAGAATAATACTTGCACATAAAAGTCTTAAGATATGTTTTTGATCATTAAATCTTGCCTCAAGATAATCAGGAATAGTCAGGGATTTGCTAATAGAGTTTGTATAAATTTTTAAGCGTTTTGCTACAAATAACCAATTTAAAAGTGCGCCTATGCTTAAACCAATTGCAATGTAAAATTCAATAAGTCCGCTTAAATAAAGAGCCCCAGGAAGACCCATTAAAAGCCAGCCGCTCATATCCGAAGCACCTGCAGAAAGGGCAGAGATGATAGGACCCATTTTCTTATTTCCTAGAAAATAATCACTGCTTGTTTTATTTTGGTTGAAAAAATAAAATCCAATGCCTATCATCAAAAGGGTATAGCAACTAAAAGTAATGATGATAGGTAGATTAAAATCAATTACTTCAAGATTCATAATTTCCCTTATAAAAATATTGAAATCTGCCAATATATCACAATAATGCTTTAGATAGACTTATTAAGATAGGAGTAGTCCATAGATTAATAAAAAAGCCTTTATGTTATTCATAACGCAAAGCCTGTATAGGATCTAGTTTTGAAGCTCTTCTTGCAGGTAAAAAGCCAAAAATAATGCCCACAATGGCAGAAAATAAAAATGCTCCAATAGCTACCCAAATATCAAACACAAAAGGTATTTGCATATAAAAAGATAAATACAATGAGATCAAAAATGCTAGAGTGATGCCAATGATTCCCCCAAAAGCGCTAATTACAATAGATTCTATCAAAAATTGTAACAATACATCACTAGCCAATGCACCAATTGCTAATCTTGTGCCTATTTCTTTTGTTCTCTCTGTCACTGAAACAAGCATAATGTTCATAATGCCAATACCACCAACAAATAAACTCACACTTGCTACTGCACCCAAAAACAGGGTAAGGGTTTTGGTGGTGCTTTGAAGAGTTTTTTGTATCTCTTTTGTATCCATTACTTCAAAAGTATCCAACTGTCCTGCCTTGATACTTCTTACTTCTCTTAGTATATTTTTAACTTCCTGAGTGGCCTGTGTGCTATCTGTAGTGTCTTTTAGTGCAATAAAGATTCTATTGATATTAAAGATGCTATTGGTGCCAGATATGCTACGATTAAAAACTTTAAATGGAATAAGAATTACATCATCTTGATCTTGTCCCATAGCTCCTTGACCCTTTGATTCTAAAACGCCCACAACCTCGCATACAATTTTTGAGATTCGAACTTGAGAGCCTAAAGGATTGGCTTCATTAAAAAGAGCCTTTTTTACACTTTGTCCAAGAACGCATACATTTTTTGCATATTCATTATCCTTGAAATGGCGCCCCATTGAGACTTTCCATTCTGTAACTTCAAAATATTCTTTTGTTACACCATTAATTGTAGTTTGTGTATTAGAACCTTGAAATTGTGCAAGTGTGCTTGAACTAGATACGGGAGCAATGGCTTTATAGCCTTGAAGACGCATTTTTAGATTATTAACTTCTTGCATGCTAAAGTTTCTTTTTAAAGAACCGCCACCTGTATTTAACCCTCTAGCAGGCATTATTATTAAAAGATTGCTTCCTAGGCTAGATATTTGTTGTGTAATCATTTTTGTAGTCCCATTGCCTAATGCAATCATTACAATCACAGAGCCAACCCCTATGATAATGCCTAGCATTGTAAGAAAAGCTCTCAAATAATTTTTTCTAATTTGCTTAAATGCAAGAAAAAAGGCGTTTAGAATCATTTTTTACCCATCTTTGTTTCAATCTTTTTATTGATATTGCCATCAAGAAAGTGTATTTCCCTAGTTGCATATTCTACCATATCAGGTTCGTGGGTTACCATTAAGATAGTAATTTTTAGATCTTGATTTAGTCTTTGTAGGATTTGCATAATCTCAATACTTCTTTTTGTATCTAAGTTTCCGGTAGGTTCATCTGCAAGTAAGAAAAGAGGTCTTGTTACTATAGCTCTTGCAATTGCAACTCTTTGGCATTGTCCTCCACTTAGTTCTGCACTACTATGATTTGCCCATTTTTCAAGACCCACCATCTCTAAAGCCTCATAAGCAAGCTTTCTTCTTGCTTGTTTTTTTACTCCACGATACAAGAGGGGCAGTTCCACATTTTCTAATGCTGAAGTTCTTGTCAAAAGATTGAAGCCTTGAAAAATAAAACCAATAAAATAACGCCTGAGTAAGGCACGCTGATTGCCACTAAGTGAGGATACATTAGTCCCTTCAAATAGATATTGCCCGCTTGTTGGAGTATCAAGACAACCAAGTATATTTGCCATTGTAGATTTTCCAGATCCAGATGGACCCATTAGGGCAATGAAATCACCCTTTTTGATATCAAGACTCACCCCCTTTAGTGCCTTAAAGGTATTTTTCCCGCTTCCATAGGTTTTGGTGATATTTTTTAGTTCAATAAAGTTCATTTGGTTGTGGAATCTGTAATGATGAGAGTATTTTCTGTGATAAAGTCTGAAATAATTTGAACAAACTTTGAGTTAGAAACCCCAAGTTCTACATTTATTTCTTGAGGTTGATTGTCTTTTAAAACCCATATAGTAGCTTGTTGGCTTGTAATGGTTTGATTTGGGTTAATGCTACGCTTTTGTCTTGGAGGTTGGGTTGGAAATAATGAGGTGCTTTTTTTCTTTTGTGCCACTTGGACTTGAGGCCGATAAAAGATTGCAGAGACAGGAATAAGCATCGCATTTTTTGCAGATGCAACTTCAATATTTGCAGTTGCACTCATTCCAGGTCTAAGCAGAAGCTGATCATTATCTACAAAAATATTTGTCTCATAGCTTGTAATATTATCTGTGGTAGTAGAGGCAAAATTAACACGATTGACTTTTGCATAAAACACTCTATTAGGATATGCATCTACGCTAAAAAAAACTTTTTGATCTATTTTTACTTTTCCAATATCAGATTCTGAGATATTGACAACAAGTTTCATATCTTTTAAATTTTCTGCAAGTGTAAAGAGAGTAGGGGTATTTAGACTTGCAGCTACTGTTTGTCCCTCACTAATTTCCCTTTTAAGAATAATTCCATCAATAGGACTTGTGATGACAGAGTTTTGTAGATCAATTTTTGCAGCATTGATATTGGTTTGAATTTGTTGGATATTTGCTTCTTTAATCTTGATATCTGCTTGTGCTTGAAGGAAGTCTAGTCTTGCAGTTTCAAGCTCTAGTTGAGAGGGGCTTTGTCCCCTTGTAGCCTTATAGAGCTTTGAAAGTTTGTCATAATTCCACTGCTTTTGTTGAAGAGTAATTTTTGAGGCTTCTAAATTTGCTTGCGCGGAGTTGAGTTGCGCTTCATAACCATCAAGGGTTTGTTTAAGTTTATTGGGATTGATTTCTGCTAATATCTGACCTTTTTTTACATTATCATTAACATCTACATAAACTTTGTAAATTGTGCCTGATATTTGACTACCTACATCTACATCATTTGTAGCTGATAGGGTTCCTGTAGCAGAAATGGTTTGAGTAATATCCCCAAAGGTAGGTTTTGTGGTAATAAAAGTAGTTTTTGGTTTTTGAGTAAAAACAAAATAGGCAGTAATAAAAAAAATAACAACAAGTAAGAATAAGGTGATATAAAGCCAGTAGTATTTATTTTTTTGAGGGGTGATTACTTCTTGAATGGACCTTTTTTTCATTACTTCTCCTCTATGGTATTAAAATTCCCTGCGAAGGCTTTATATAAAAGAATAAGAGCAGTGTTTAGTTGCAAAGATGCACTAATTAAATTATTTTTAGCTTGGTAATAATTATTTTCTACTTCAAGCACAGAGAGGTCATCAATAAGATTTTGATACCTTCTTTTTTTAGTATTTTCAAGAACATTTGTAAAAAAATTAAATCCTTCTTGTGAATTTTGAAAACTCTCTTGTGAGGTTTTTAGATTGATGCTTGCATTATTGATTTCTTGTATGGCTGTATTAATAATGTTTTGAAGACTATAATAGGCTTGTTTGAGATCCTCTTTTGCGCTGATATAGGCTTGTGTAAGGGATTGTCGATTTAAAAGAGGCATTGCAAGAGAGCTTGCAATCTGCCAGACTAATTGACCAGCACCTGCACTTGATAATAAAAGTTCTCCAAGACTTCCACTAATACTAATGGAGGGTAAGAGAGCTAATTGCTTATTTGTTTTTGTATAAAAACTTGCCCTTAGGGTATGGATTCCAGAGCTGACATCAGGACGATTTAAAAGAACACTTGAGGGCATAGAATTAATGATTGGAATTTGTGCTTGAGCAAAGATTTTTTCATTGTCAAAATTAAAGTTATACTCTTGTTGATTTAAAAGAACAAGCAAAGCATTTTGATTTTGCTCTAAGGAATATTGCAATGATAAAAGGCTGTTTTTTTGTGATAAAAGATTGTTTTTGGCAGTGTTTAGATCACTAATATCAACAAGCCCAATTTTATATTTTTGTTCAGTAATTAGAAAAATATCTTCAAGATTATTGATAATTAATCTATTGAGCTCAATCATTTGATGAAGTTGTAAAATTGTAAAATAATAGGTTGCTACATCAGCAATTAGGCTTACTTTTGCATTTTCTAAAGTCTGTTGGCTTGCAAGATAGGTTTGAATATTTGCCTTTCTTAATGCATTGAGTTTCCCAAAAAGATCAATTTCCCAGCTTAATGAAAGCGCTGCATTTAGAGAGTTTTGATTGTAATTGACTTGGACATTTTTATAGTTTCTGTCACTATAGTTATAGTTTAAATTGATGGATGTGGATGGAAAAAGATTTGCTGTGCTGATTTTTGCATTACTTCTTGCCTGTGCGATTTTAGATTCTAGAGTTAGTAGATTTGTATTGTTTTTCAAGGCCTGATGGATGAGTGCTTCAAGTTCCTTGTCTTGAAATAGATCAAAAAAAGTTTGCAAATAATCCTTTTGGACTATGTTTTTTTGTCCCAATGTTTGCAATGTCTTTTGATGTATAAAATCTTTAGGGACACCTATTTGAGTGATTAGTTCATCATCTTTTGGGAGTGTAGCACAACCCGTGAAGAATATGATAAGAGCTAAAGCAGATACAACAAACTTCAACCTCATTTCCTAATTTTGCTTATTTTAAGAATCTAAAAAAAGTAGCTCTATTCTATCTAAAAATAGTAATTACTTTCATTGTAGTAGGAATATTTTTAAGATAGTATTTATTTTTTATTTAGAAAAGTATCCTTAAATAACCTTTTAAAACTCTAATAAAGCAAGGAACTTTTTATGAAAAGTAAGATTTTTTTAAGTTTTGTTTTAGCAGGTGCTTTGTGTGCTTTTGAAATACAAAGTATGCCTGATGTCTCTAATCGTATAGGACCAGAGGTTAATGAAAACTCAGTATATTCTTACCACAATTCTATTAAAGAAGCTATTTCTGTAGTTGTTAATATCTCCACTCAAAAAAAGATAAAAACACAATTTCAAAATAATCCAATGTTTAATGATCCATTTTTCCAACAATTTTTTGGGGATTTGTATAACCAGATTCCAAAAGATAGAATTGAAAGAGCTCTTGGGAGTGGCGTGATTATTTCTTCTGATGGTTATATTGTTACAAATAATCATGTGATTGATGGGGCTGATAAAATTTTAGTTACATTACCAAATAGCACCAAAGAATATAATGCCACTCTTGTTGGAACTGATCCAGATAGCGATCTTGCTGTAATAAGGATCGATAAGAAAGACTTACCTTTTATTAAATTTGCCAATAGTAGCACTACAATGATTGGAGATGTTGTATTTGCAATTGGCAATCCTTTTGGAGTTGGGGAGACTGTTACAAAAGGAATTGTTTCTGCTCTAAATAAAAATGGTGTGGGGATTAATAATTATGAAAACTTTATTCAAACAGATGCTTCAATCAATCCAGGAAATTCAGGAGGAGCTTTGATTGATACAAGAGGGGCTTTAGTAGGCATTAATACAGCAATCCTTTCAAGATCAGGGAATAGCTCAGGTGTTGGTTTTGCAATTCCTTCTGATATGGTGAAGCAAGTTGTAATGCAATTGATTAAAGATGGAAAGATTGAGAGGGGTTATTTAGGAGTAGGTATTCAAGATGTAAGTAATGACTTACGAGAGACCTATAATAACCAAGAGGGGGCTGTAGTTATTAGTTTGGATAAAGATTCCCCTGCAAAAAAAGCAGGTTTAATGGTATGGGATTTAATTACAGAGGTAAATGGTAAGAAAGTTAAAAATAGTGCAGAACTTAAAAACTTTATTGGAATGCTAAAACCAGATCAAGATGTTGTGCTTAAGATTCTAAGAGATAAAAAAGAAATGGCGATAAATGTTAAACTAGCAGAGCGCAATAAGAGCAAAAAAGATAGCCCTGTTAGCACTAAGGGAAATGAAGAGGGAGAATTAAGAGGATTGAGAGTAGAAAGTATTACGCCACAAATCCGCCAAAGATATCGCATTGGTAATGATATTCAAGGGGTAATTGTTACAAATGTAGCAGAGGATTCTCCTGCGCAAGAAGTTGGTTTTATGCAAGGGGATATAATTGCTCAAATAGAAAATATTACAATTAAAAATACTAGTGATTTTACAAATGCTCTCAATAAATTTAAAGGCAAAACTAAAAGAATTTTGGTTTATTCAGCAAATGGAGTAAAAACTATAGTAACTAAGTAACTCTTAGTAAAAACCGACTATCTATGTGTGGCTATAAGTAGTTTCCTACTTATAGCTTTTTGATTCTAAACTTTTTTGCAATCTCTCTTTCTTGGGATAAACAAATATGCTTTTTTTCTTGATCCTAATTTTAGGATTATCCACCTTATAAAAAACAATCTCTATAGGAATTAATACATCATTTATATCATTTTGTACTTCTAAGTTTTTTGCTCTTAAAATTACTACTTCTTTTATCTTGCTATGAGATTTGACCTTAATATCACCTTTTGGTTTGATGATTTCAATATCTTTATGATTAATACTAAAGCTAAAATAGGATTCTGATTTACTTGGATTTTCAAATAAGAAAGTATAAAAGTTATCAACAGCACCACTTTTTCTAACTTCATAAAGTTGCGTATTGCGATCAATATTTACCAGCAAAGGTGTTTTTTGAGAAAACATTAAAAGGGCAACGCATAAGGCAATCAGCAATACGGCAATATAGCCCATTGTTTTGGCTCTTAAATATTTTATCTTTGATTTTGTAGTAATTGCATTAAAAGAACTCCAATTTACCAAAGTGGGTTTATCAAACTTTTTCATAACACTCGTGCAAGCATCCACACATTCTAAGCAGTTAATGCACTCAAGTTGCATACCCTTGCGGATATCAATATGAGTAGGACATACCTTAACACACTGATGACAATTGATACATTCATTATTTATATCTCTTTTTTTGGGTGGTGCAAGTAGGGTAGAATCACTACCATAAACTAAGCCACCGCGATTTGTATCATAAATCACCATTTTTGTATTATCATCATAGAGAACAGATTGCACCCTTGCATAAGGACACATATAAATACAAAAGTTTTCTGCTATCCACACAATATCGATAATCATAAATAGTGCAATACAAATCCAAAAAATGAATAAGACTGTATGATCAAAAGGATTTGCTAAATAGGAGAAAAACTCTTTTGGAGGAACAAAATAAAAAAGAAATGTAGCTGAGGCTAAAAAGGCTACAAATGAAAATAAGACAATGGCAATAAACTTCTTAAAAATATTGTTGATAGTTAAGGGGGCTTTTAATTGCTTGTTAGAGATACTTTTATGTAAGCCTAAAATTTTGGTTTCAATTAAATCTCTGTAAATAACCCTAAAAATTGTTTGAGGGCATCCCCATCCACACCAAATCCTACCATATAAAGATGTAATAAAAAAAATACCAACAAATAACCCAATTAATAAAAATGGAACCAAAAAGAATTCTTGGACATTAAAAACCACCCCCATGAGGTGAAGTTCTTTATGAATAAAAGAAAGCAAAAAAATCTGATTATTGTTGATTGTGATAAATGGCAGAAAAGTTAGAATGAGAGATAGTAGGCTATAAAAAAAGTAGCGTTTTTTTCTGTATGAGATTTTCATCATTTCTTCCTTGTTAAATTTAAAGGCATATTTTAAGCTAAACAATCAAAAATAAGAAGATATTTTTAAAGATTACTATGTGTTTTTTTGTAATTTTTGATCAGTTCTTCCTAGAACTATTGGTTTAGATTCTATGTTTTGATTTTTTAAACTAAGAAGTGATGGTTGGGTATTGTTATAAGGGCTGTTCTTTTTAGAATCCTTTTTTTATTAGCATTTGATACCAATAGGTTATTAATAAGAAGAGCCTTATAATCTACTCCTTATTTTTAACAAAAATATTTAGAGTCTTATAGACAAGGCTTTATAAATAATCTATGAGGCTTTTAAACAAAAATCCCTTTTCTTTTAAAATTTTAATAACAGATTTTAGTCCCTCATAAGTATCTTTTTGTGGATGATTAAAGTGATAGATTAATATAGAGCCATTTGTAACTTTTTGTGCTTGAAGTAGTATCTGTTCTTTATCAAAAGTAGCACCCCCATCACCAATTACATCAAAGCCAATAATCTTATACCCCAAGTCTTTTGCAATTGCAATGGCTACATCATCATAGTATGCAGTTCCTGAACGAAACAAAGTGGGTTTTTTCCCTGTAAGATGAGTGATGAGCTCATCTGATAGGATAATCTCTTCATAAACTTCTTGAATATTTTTTGTCCCCTCTATTTGATAAGCACTCTTTCCTTCTATGCTTAGGGGTTTGTGAGAGTTGCCATGGTTTTGAATTGAAAAGAGAGGATTCTTTGCAATCTCTTGAAGTGCTAATTGATGATTTTCAATCCATCTTGTATTAACAAAGAGGATTGCAGGGATTTTTTCTTTTTGTAATAAATCTATAATCCTTTTATCATATTCTCCACTACAAGCATCTAGAGTCAGAAAAATAATAGGCTTGTTAGTTTTTATTTTTGAGATAATGCCTTGATGCTCATATCCCCAAAATACAGGAGTTTTATCCCTGTATTTTTCTTTTATGGATTTTAGTTCTACAGCCTGTAAAAAATTAAGAAAAATAAGGCTAAAAAATAACAGTCTTGTTGCCATAGACAAAAATTTTATTTTGTAATGCAAGATCAATTGCTCTTGCAAAAACAATTTTTTCTATATCTCTTCCTGCCTTTTGCATATCCTTCCAAGTATAGGTATGATCAACTCTAATCACATCTTGAGCAATAATTGGACCCTCATCCAAATGATTATTTACAAAATGTGCAGTTGCACCTATAATCTTTACCCCTCTTTCAAATGCCTGCTTGTAGGGATTAGCACCTATGAAAGCAGGAAGAAAGCTATGATGAATATTGATGATTCTTTGTTCAAATTTTTCTACAAAATTTGGCGATAAGATTCTCATATATTTTGCTAGGACAAGATAGTCAAATGAGTATTTTTCACATTCTTTTAAAATCAGCTCTTCGTGCTTTTCTCTTGTAAGATTTTGATGAGAAATATGAATGAAATTAATTCCAAATTTTTCAACCAAGCTACCAAGGTCTGTATAATTACTAATCACTGCTTGGATATTTACATCAAGCTCCTTGCTCTCATATCTAAGCAAAAGATCCCCCAAGCAATGATTTTCCTTAGTGCAAAAAATAATGATGGATTTTTTTACTTGAGGAATGATTTGTATATGAGCATTATTGGGTAATGCATTTTTGATTTCTGATAAAAGCTTTTGCCTATCAATATCCCCGCTTATTTCTGTTCTCATAAAAAACATATTTTGATCTTTATCCACGAATTCATCATTTTTTTCTATATTTAAATGATGGTCAAATAAAATCGCAGAAATTTTAAAAATTAGCCCCTGCATATCTGGGGACATTACTAAGATGGTGTGCTTATTTGATGATAACATTTTCAAAACTCTCTTTTTCTTCCTTATCTAGTTTTAGAACTTGTGCCTTAACTTTTGTAAAATCAATTTGCTTTAGATCCACCTTTCTAATTTGTGAGTTATACATTGTTTTGTAGAAAAATTCCCTATCGCTTTGGTTACTTACAGCAGTCCATTGGGTAGCACTAGGGAGATTTGGTATCTTTGCTTTTTCTATAAATTCTGTGCCAATGGGTAAATCAAAAAGGTTTAATAGATGAAAAGCTTGAGTAATTCCCTCATAAGCATCCTTTGGCTTAGGTGCTGTGTGAAGAAAAAATGCAGCCCTTATAAATCTTGAAGGTGGAGTAAAATCACCAGGTAGCCCTAACATACCACTTCCAGCCCCTACAGCAAAAATCTCCTGATCTCCCAATTTGAAAGGTTTAGCAGATCCTGCTTTAAGATTGATGTAATTATTAAGGTTTGTAAGATGCCACTCAAAGTTAGGAGAGTTTGTTAAAACACCTATGGTGTTTTGGTGGATCTTAACTTCTCCATTCATTATTTCTATAACAATACTTTTGCCCTGTGCATCATTTACTCTCCAATGGGCTGTAGGAGGTGCTTTTCCATCCTCTAAAAGCATAAAAGGAACCACAACTATATGCTTAAATGCCTCAATGACTTCATCTGTGCTTTTGAAGTTTGAGAGGATATAGGTTACTAAATCCATATCTGCAATAGATTGGTTTGATTTTTTAGGGTCAAATGGGCTAAGACTACCATAATGCGCAAAATAAAACAATCCAGCATTTAATCCCGCTTCATTCATTCCCTCACCAATAAAATTATCCTGTGCGACACTAATTCCAACAAAGCCATACTTTGCCCTCCACTTAATGCCATTTTTACCTTGAGGAGTTTGGGATTGAAATTCTTGATTTTGAGGCGAAATAACAAGTTTGCTTTGCAAGGCAAACTCTCCCCATTCTATTGTGCGTGCTTGGATATGCTTTTTATCAAGAGTGTGGATAGAAATACCTGTGCAAGCAAATGTTGGGCTAAATATCAATGCAATGGAGCAAAATATTAAAACTACCTTTCTCATTTTTTATCCTTTAAATAAAAGTGATTTTTATTGTAGTTTATAAACAAGATTTTGCAGAATAATTTGTGTGCTGGAATTGATGATTTTTTCTAAATACGCATCAAATTTATTCTTTTCTAGCCAGATAGGATCTTGCACTTGTGCTAAGTCTTGGAGTTTTGCTATTGCATCATCAAGACTTCCAATCTCATCAATCAATCCTAGTTTTTTTGCAACCCTTGCAGTAAAAATTTTACCTTCTGCAAAATTTTTGTAATTTTTAGAATCTAATTTTCTAGCATCTGCTACATCATCAATAAACATCTTATATTCTTCTTTTAATAATTGATTTAAGAAATCCTCTTCTTGTTTTGTCCATTTTCTTGTAGGAGTGCCAATTTCTTTAAACTCTCCCATTGCAATACTTTGGGATTGGATTCCAATTTTTTGCATCAGATTTTCAAGATTAAATCCATTAAAAATTACACCAATAGAGCCAATCATTGCACCACGATTTGCATAGATTTTTGTAGCATACATTCCACCATAATAGCTACCGCTTGCCATTGTTCCTTGGACATAGGCTATCACAGGAATTTTAAGGTTTAATTCCTTGATAATATCACTAATTTCAACACTTGCACTAATTGTGCCACCAGGAGAATTTATAAGTAGTAGTGCTCCTTTAATTTTTGGATTTTGTGAGATTTTTTTGACCTGTTCATAAATGCTTGTAGAATCTAAAATCGGACCTTGAAGGTAGATTTTTGCTAGGTTTGCATCTTTGTTGTTTGAATCAGAATCTCTTGTACTTGTAAAGATCAAACAAACAATTAGCAAAAATACACAAGCTTTAAAATACTTTGTGATAAAAGCAAAAGGTGCAACAAGTATTGAAAGAATTTTTTTCATTTTTTACTCTCTTATTTTAAGGTAACTTTTAAAGATGGATTATATCGACTTTGGTTTGATAAAGATGTAAAAAAATCTATTTTTATTGTTTTTGTATTATCTTATTTTAAAGATTAATTTAAAGGAAATGCCAATGAAACAATTAACTCAACAAGAAGCTTATATTCTTTTGCATAAAGGTACAGAGGCTCCATTTAGTGGGGAATATAATAACTTTTTTAAAAAAGGGACTTATCATTGCAAGCAATGTGATAATGCACTCTTTAGTTCAGAGGCAAAGTTTAAATCAGGATGTGGGTGGCCAAGCTTTGATGCGTGTTTGGAAGGAGCAATAAAGGAGAGTTTGGATCAAGATGGCAAGAGGATAGAGATTACTTGTGCTAAATGTGGGGGTCATTTGGGACATGTCTTTTTTGGTGAGGGTTTTACATCTAAAAATACGCGTCATTGTGTAAATTCTTTGGCATTGAAATTTAAGGAGGATTAGATGCTAGAGGTATATCGTGATAACAAGGCTTTAGATTCTAGATGCATTACTCAATTTGATTTGAGTGAAGAAATACTAATGGAAAACGCAGGAATTGCGCTCAAAGATCTAATCAAAAAGGTAACTCATAAAGGCAGTGTAATTAGCATTGTTTGTGGTGGGGGCAATAATGGAGCAGATGGCTATGTATTGGCACGGCAATTATCAGGAGACTATAAAGTTAGAATCTTAGTTGCAAAAGAGCCAAAAAGCCCTTTGTGTATCAAGCAATACCATCGAGCGATGGCAGTGGGTGTAGAGTGTGTAAAAAAGCTTTTGCCCTGTGATGTGGTGGTGGATTGTCTTATTGGTAGTGGGATGCAATCTAGGCTTGATGAAAAGATGCAAAAGATTATTGCAATGATGCAGGGAGTAGGGCGTATTAAAATAGCTTGTGATATTCCTAGTGGTATTGATAGTAATGGAGTGATTAAAGATTGTGCTTTTTGTGCGGATTATACAGTTGCTATGGGAGGAATTTCTCTAGCACTATTAAGTGATTTTGCAAAAGATTATGTGGGTGAAATTATCATAGGAGATCTTGGAGTAAGTAGGCAAAAATATTCTTTACCCTCTCAAATTAAGCTTTTGCAAAAAGAAGATTATAATCCCCCAATTAGAAAGAAACAGGCTTCTCATAAGGGCGATTTTGGGCATTTAAGTGTGTATGCAGGAGAGAGGGGAGGTGCAGGAAATTTATGTGGGATGGCTGGACTTAGTTTTGGTGTGGGAAGTGTAAGTATAGTTGGAAATTTGCACCCTTATTTTGCAGAGCTGATGTATGAAAAGGAGGTCTCATCAAAAACTACAGCTTTTTGTATTGGTATGGGAATGCTAGGTAGTCAAGAAGATTCAAAAGATCTTACTAGGAGTGCCTCTTTGCCTAAAGAATTTTTAGATCTCCCCAAACAAATACCCTGTGTTTTAGATGCTGATATTTTAAAAAATCAAGAGATTATTGAGATTTTACAGAGCTATGAAAACTTAGTCATTACACCTCATTATGGAGAGTTTTTGTGCCTTTGGGAGTTGGCATTTGATGAGGTTTTGCCAAAACAAAAGTTTTTAGAAAATAAGTTTGATTATTTGATGCAGTGGGGTGAGAGATTCCCAAAAGTTGTAACCCTTCTTAAGGGAGCAAATGTAGTGATCGCACAAAAAAATAAAGTTTTTATCAATCCTTTTGGAAATGTCGCTTTAGCAAAAGCAGGAAGCGGAGATGTATTGGCAGGACTTATTGGTGCACTCCTAGCACAGGGAAAAACTCCATTAGAATCTGCTCTGCAAGGAAGTCTTTCTCATAGCTTTGGCGCACAAAGTTTTAAGGAAAAAAACTTTGCCCTAAGGCCTTTAGAGCTATTGCAAGAGATAAAGGGGGCATAAAGCAATCTTTGGCTAAAATCCTCTATTAGTTTTAAGGTAGGAGAGGTCAGAAATGAAAAAATCTTTTTTCCTTTTAGGGATTTTTTTATACTTTTGGACTTTGAGCTATGCTGATGATGTGAGTAAGCTAGAAAAGGAATGCAATGCAAATAATGCTAAAAGTTGCGGTGAATTAGGAGGGTTATATGTCAATGGGCAAGATGTAGAGCAGGATTTTGTTAAAGCCAAAGAACTTTTTGAAAAAGCCTGCAATGGTGGAGAAGCTAGAGTTTGTTTTGTTTTGGGAATTTTATATGAAAATGAAGAAATTGCAGGACATGACTATATTAAAGCTAAAGAATTTTTTGAGAAAGCCTGCAATGGTGGAGATATTAAAGGTTGTCTTCTTTTAGGAGATTTATATGAAACTGGAAAAGGCGTAAAACAAGACTACATTAAAGCAAGAGAGCTCTATGAAAAAGCTTGTAATGGTGGAAATGCTTTAGGTTGCGATGGCCTAGGATTTTTGTATGAATCTGGACAAGGCGTAAGACAGGATTATGCTAAAGCAAAAGAATTCTATGGCAAGGCTTGTGATGGTGGAATGCAACTAGGTTGTGATGGCTATAAACGGTTCAATGAAGCAGAGTATTAGTTTCAATACCCTTGTAAGGATTAGTAATTATATTTTTTATAACCCTTTTTGCCTGTATAAGGGTTTGTTTGCCTTTTGAAGAATAATTATCTTTTTTGGTTTTGTTGGGTTTAGTTTTGAAATGAGGTTGCACATAGGTGCCATTTTTCTTGAAATAGCCTTTGTTGTAAGTATCTTTTGCAGATAAAGAAATAAAAAAGCTAGAAATAATTAGTAAAGATAAAAACTTTTTCATCCATCCTCCGAGTGTGTAGATTTTTTACTAGGAAGCATCAAGACAATCAAAATAAAAATTTTATATGCAAGGAAAAGAAAAGCAAGGCCAGATGGCAAGCTTGGGTTTTCTAAGTGATAAAGATAATAAAAAATAATAAAATCAATAAGAAAAGATATCACTACCCACCAAAAGCTAAATCCTGCATCTCTAAATCTTCTAATCAATAAGCTTAAAAAAGGAATGAAGGTTGCAAGAGAATAGATATTGTAGATTCTTAGGATACCATCTGGAGTAGAGGCGTTATTAAGGATAATGCTTAAGACGACAAAAACATTAGCAAGAAGTAGATGAAACAATAATGCATACCAAAAATCAGACCTTGTGCTAGTGCCTTTAAAATCAATGCTATAAGCCCATAGCCTCTTATATGCATCCCACATTTTTTGAAAAATAGCCCTCAAACTATCCCCTTTTTGTTTTTCTGTAATTATAGCTTAAGAGCAGGGGCTTATTTTGAGTAAGCCAAAAAAGTTAGAATGGGTTGAGTTTTTTTAAAGATTTACAAGAAAAATTAGGGGGTTAGGTGATAAGTTGCTAAAAAGTTTTATAGAATTATTAAAAAGTATTTTTATGATTTGGAAGGATGTTTATGGAAGAGATAAGTCAAAGCTATTATGCAAGTTTGGAGAGGACAATACTTGCTTCAATCATCTTTGATCCCTCTAATTTTGATGATATATTAGATCAATTGCAACCCAAAGACTTTTCCTATCCCTCTCATCAAAATATCTTTGAAGTATGTATGCAACTCCACCAACAAGATAATCCATTGGATGAAGAATTTATCAAAAATAAGATGGATAAAAAACTTGTGAGTGAAGAGGAGTTTTTGTATATTTTAGGCACAAATCCTATTGCAAATATTGAAGCTTATATCAAAGAACTCAAAAATGCTTCTTTAAAAAGAGAATTGCACCATCTAGCAAATGTGCTTAGAGAGCAATCCCTAAGCACTGAATATAGTAGCTCTGAAATTTTAGAGATTGTTGAAAAAAAGATTTATGAAATTTCAACCCAGAGTGTTCAAAGCGAGTTTAGACATTCTAAAGATATTATTTACTCTACTGTAGAGAGAATGAAAGAGTTAAAAGCTCTAGGGAATCAAGAGGTTACAGGAGTTTCTACAGGTTTTGATGAGCTTAATAAAGTAACCACAGGTTTTAATAAAGGGGACTTAATCATCATTGGTGCAAGACCTGGTATGGGAAAAACCACCCTTGCTTTAAACATTGTGCAAAATGTATTAAACCATAATAGAGGCGTGGCATTTTTTAGCTTAGAGATGCCTGCAGAGCAATTAATGTTAAGGATGCTATCAGCTCTTACATCCATTCCTCTTTCTGATTTAAAAATTGGTAAGCTAGATGATGGGCAATGGGGAGAGTTAAGCAGGGCTACAAACTTGATGATAGAAAAAGATTTTTATGTGGATGATGGGAGCTCTTTAAATATTAGTCAATTAAGATCTAAGCTAAGAAAACTCAAATCTAAAAATCCAAATATTGATATTGCTTTTGTGGATTATTTGCAGTTGATGCACGGAGGAAGCAAGGAAAGGCACATTGAAGTGGGAGAAATTAGCAGAGGCTTAAAGGTCTTAGCTAGAGAGTTGCAGATTCCAATTGTAGCTCTATCACAGCTTAATCGTAGTGTAGAGACTAGGGATGATAAAAAGCCTTTATTATCGGATTTAAGGGAATCGGGATCTATTGAACAAGATGCAGATATTATCCTATTTGTTTATCGTGAGGATGTGTATCGGGAGAGAGAAAAAAAGCAAAAAATAGCAAAGCTTGAAGTGGATGGCAAAAAAGAAGAAGCTAGGGCCTTGAAAAAAGAAATGGCAGATGAATTTACTAAGAATAATGGGATTTATCCTGTGGAATTGATTGTTGCAAAAAATAGAAATGGTGAAACCAAAGATGTAAGAATCCAATTTAATAAGCGCTTTACAAGATTTGAGAATAAGGCATCTCCAAAGCAATCTGAGGTAGTTTATACCCCTACAAGAGATAATGACTTAGAAGATGTCACAATGCCAATTACCATTGACTAAAAGAGATATTCCAAACTCTCTAGATTTATTTGTAAATAAGAAGCAATGGATTTATTTTTTTATCGGGTGTGTTTGCATCTTTCTTTTTAATCTTTATTTTATTTATCAAGACTATAGAAGCTACCAAAGTAATACAAGCTATGAAATGATTGCAGAGGTAAAGTCTCAATACTTAAAGACAAAAAATAAAAAGCAATATTTTGTATTGCGAGTGCAGGATTTAAAAAAATATAATTTTTATACCACCTCATTTTTAGATTTAAAACTTCTAATAAACTCCAAAGTTAGAATCTATGGGAAAATGGCTCAATGTGATTTCTTAAAATTCTTAAAAGGATGTTATTTTAATGCTTATCAAATTGCTTTAATGCCAAAGGATGCATTTAAAGATAGGCTAAGAGAAGCTATCAATAAAGAGCACTCTAAGCTAGAGCACGCTTTATTTTTTAGGGCCTTATTTTTTGGAGATTCTCTAACCATGGAATCTAGAAAATTCATCAATGCACTAGGAATTGCTCACCTTGTTGCAATTAGTGGATTTCATCTAGGAATTCTTAGTGCTTTTTTACTGGTTATACTCACTCCCCTTTATAATTTTTTTCATCAAAGATACTTTACTTATCGCAATAGATTCTATGATTTAGGGTTTTTAGTTTTATTGTGTATGTTTTTTTATTTGATTTTGCTTGATTTTCAAGCCTCTTTTTTTCGGGCTTTTTTGATGGGAGTTTTTGGCTTTTGGCTTTTTTACAACAGGATTAAAATCTTATCTTTTCATATGCTTTTAGTTTTAGTGGTCTTGATGCTTGCCTTTTTTCCAAGATTGATTTTTAATATAGGTTTTATTCTCTCTGTATCTGGAGTTTTTTATATTTTTTTAATCTTAAAATATCTTCCAAAAACAAAATGGTATATCTGGATTTTTGTATTTAATATAAGCATTTTTCTTTTGATGGGAGTGGTGGTTCATTTTTATTTTCCTTATTTCTCACCCTATCAATTCTTATCTATCCCTTTAAGCATAATTTTTGTTGCTTGGTTCCCCTTGATGTTATTTTTACATTGCATTGGATTTGGTGGTATTTTTGATTCTTTTTTGGAAAAGATTTTAGCCTTTGAGTTACCTGTAATAGACTTTTATACCCCATTATTACTTTTAGTATTTTATATTCTTCTATCTCTTTGTGCCATTTTTAATAAAAGATGTTTTTATGCTCTATTGTTTTGTAGCATCGTATTTTATGGCTACTTAATATATTTGTTTTTCATTAAAAAATTTTTTTAATATAATTTTATTTTTTTGGAGTTTAAAAATGCAAGCTATTTTTCGTTTATTGGGTAAAGGACTTTTAGTTATCCTGCCTTTTTTAATTCTTATATGGATTTTGTCATTTTTTTATCGATTGATAAAGCATATTATCCAATTTGTATTTGACACAACAGCAAGTAGTGTTTTTGCAACTTCAATGGTATTTTTATGTGCTTTTTTAATTCTAATTTATGCTGGATATTTATTTGAGAAAAAAAAGGAATTTATACTTCTTAAACTATCAGAATTTGTCATTGCAAAAATTCCTGGGGTTGGAACAATTTATTCTGTCATCAAAGATATGGTAAAAATGTTCTCTGGATCTGGAGGAGAGAATTATTTAGGGGTTGCTATGGTAGATTTAGCTGGTAGTGATGTTGTGGGCTTTATCACAAGAGAAGAGGAGGGGTATTTTTGGATTTTTGTTCCAACAACACCAAACCCCACTTCAGGAATTTTACTTAGAGTGCCACAAGATAAGGTAAAAAAATCTGATATGAGCGTATCTGATGGTTTAAAAAAGGTTGTCTCGCTAGGAATCAAATAAAAAGGATTGGTTGTGTTAAAAAATTTTTTAAAAAAAGCAAAAAACTTTAGCGAGTTGGTGATGTTTGAGCACACAATTTTTTCAGCATCATTTAGTTTTATTGCAATTTGTGTTGCCCTAATGTATAAGTATTTTTCGCAAACTTTTAGTTGGGGTGAGAGCATCAAGCTTTTTATTTTATGTATTCTTGCACTGATCAGTGCAAGAAACTTTGCAATGGGATTTAATCGTCTTTGTGATAGGGATATTGATTCTAAAAATGAAAGGACTAAAAATCGTCCTAGTGTTGATGGAAGAATTGGATTACTTGGGATTATTGTTTTTTGTTTGATTAATGCTGGAATTTTCATATTTACTAGTTACTTTATCAATGATTTAGCCTTCTATCTTTCTTTTTTATTTTTATTTATTTTAGGGTTTTATTCTTTAATGAAGCGCTTTAGCATTCTAGCTCACTTTGTTTTAGGTCTTTCTTTGGGGCTAGCTCCAATTGCTGGTGCCATTGCAATTTTAGGATTCATTCCTTTATGGAGTATTTTTTTATCCCTAGGAGTTTTATTTTGGGTGGCGGGATTTGATTTGTTATATTCCTTACAGGATATGGAGTTTGATAGACAACAAAAGCTCTTCTCATTTCCCTCAAAATTTGGTGTAAAAAAAACCCTAATTTATTCAAGAATCTCTCATTTTAGTGCGGTTGTTTTTTGGATTTTGTTCTTGTGTGAAATTGATTCTGGAATGTTTGGAATTATCGGGGTTGTAAGTGCTGGTATGATGCTTTGTTATGAGCAATATATTGTTGCAAAAGATCTAAAAAATATACCTAGAGCTTTTTTTGTGACAAATGGTTATTTGGGATTTGTATTTTTATCATTTATTGTATTAGAGGTCTTAGCAAGGATTTTTTATGCATAATCTTGCAGAAGTGTGTAAATCACATCAGATTCAAACTCGTATTATAAAGTGTGCTCTAGAGGTTGAATTTTCCTTATGTGAAAATGAGGAAAAATTTTTGGAAGAATTTCATACTCTCTATTTAACCTATGAAAAATCTCAAAGATGGTTTGAAGCACTTCAAAACAAAGATAAGGGCGAAAACACAGTGGTGCTAGAAGTACTTATGGAGTTATATAAAAAAATTTCTTCCCTAGAAAAAAAGATCTTAAAAGAAGAAGAACAAAAGCTTTTAAATCTTGATTTTAAAAGTATGATATTAGCCTTAGGACACGAGGTTGTGTGGATAGAATCTGCGGTTTTTGAAGAAAATAAGAATTATTATTTGCGCTTTATTTTGCCAACTTTTTCTGATAGAATAATACCCATATTTGCAAGGGCGCTAAGTAAAAATGCTCTAATAATTACTAAGATGCATCCACGAGATATACAGGACTTTGATGGCTATATTGTTGCAAGGGAAATGGAACAAATAAGATGGCAGAAACAAGTAAGAGGATAGAAAATGGATAACAATGTGGTGGTTAGTGTTGTAGGCTTAGGTTGTGTTGTCCTAGTTTTTTTATCATTTTTTTTCATTAAGGAAATGGGAAAGATAAATCGAAGAATTCGCCTGCTAGAAGATGCAATTGAACAAGCAAGAAAAGAGATTCATCAATTCCAAAAAACAATGAAAGAAAAAGAAGCTTTTCATCAGTCAGTAAATATGGAGGGATTAAATGGTTTTTATAAAGAGATAAAGGAAGTGAGAGAGATGGTGAAAAGCGATAGGGGTTATTTTGAAGAAAAAATAATAAAACTAGAAAACAGAGTAAAAGATTTTGGCCATTTAGGTGGCAGTAATGATATTGATGAAAAAAGAATCATTGCTTTGTTTCAAGAAGGGTGGAGTATAGATTCTATTGCAAAAGAATTGCGTATAGGTCGCGGTGAGGTTGAATTTACTCTAAAATTAGCAGACATTTGAAACTTATTGAATTTTTTCCACAAGAAACACCCTGTAGTTATTTAGCAAACCAAACAAGTAAGTTTAGGTATTTTTATATTGAAGAATGCACAGAGCATTTTTATGAGGGGTTATTGGAGAGAGGGTATCGTCGTTTTGGTTTGCACTTTTTTGTTCCAGATTGTAAAAATTGTAATGCTTGTAAAACCATTAGACAAGATGTTGAAAAATTTGTTTTCACAAAGAGCCATAAAAGAGTTTTAAAAAAGAACTCTAATGTTAGGGTTGAGGTAACAAGACCCCTTCTTACACAAGAAAAATTAGAGCTTTATGATAAATATCATCGTGTTATGCAGGATAAAAAGGGGTGGGTTTATCAAAGAGTGAGTGAGGAATATTATAACGATACCTTTGTTTTGGGTTATGAAGACTTTGGATATGAGCTTGATTATTATATTGAAGATAAATTAGTTGCAGTTGGTTTTGTAGATATTCTAAAATCAGCAATGAGCGCAATTTATTTCTTTTATGACCATAGCTTTGAAAAACAAAGTCTTGGAACCTTGAATATTTTGGTACAAATGCGCCTTGCAAAACAAAAAAAGATTCCTTATTTATATTTAGGGCATTGGATACCAAATCATCAGAGCTTGGGTTATAAATCTAGGTTTTTGCCTTTTGAAATTTTGTATAATACACCCGATTTATTTGATAGAGTGGATTACAGGATATTTGAGGAGTAAGGATGACAAATAAAACCTCAAGAATATTTGGAAAGATTGCTTCTTGTGCTTTTCCAAGTTTTATTCAAAGAATCATTAATAAATTTTATGTCAGGATTTTTAAGATTGATTTAAGTGAGTTTGAGGATATTGGAAAATACAAAACTCTAAATGCTCTTTTTACAAGATCTTTAAAAAAGCCAAGAGATTTCAATCAGGATTCAAGCATAATGATTGCTCCTACAGATAGTCTCATCACAGAAATGGGAGATGTTGTTGAGGGAAGAGCATTGCAAATCAAAGGAAAAAGCTATAGTGTTAAAGAGCTTTTGGGCCAGGATATAGGAGAGGGATATCAGTTTGTAAATTTTTACCTTTCACCAAGTGATTATCACCATTACCATAGTCCTTGCGATCTTGATATAACTGAGGTGCGATATTTTGCAGGAAAGCTTTTGCCTGTTAATATGCCATCATTAAGAAAAAATGAAAATTTGTTTATTACAAATGAGAGGGTTGTAGTGGTTGCAAAAGATAAAAATCATCACGATTTCTTCTTTGTTGCTGTGGGAGCCTTAAATGTTGGAAAGATGTCTTTATGTTTTGAAGAGAGAATCCAAACCAATGCGGTGGCCAATCAAAAATGTAGTTTTGCTTATGATCAGGCCATAAGGGTAAAAAAGGGGGAAGAAATGGGGATGTTTGAAATGGGTTCAACAGTTGTAGTTTTTGCAAAAGGACTAAAAACCTCTTTGCAAGTGAATCAGAAAGTAAAATTTGGTGATGATATGGGGATTTTTTGATGAGACAAGATGTTAAAAAAGAGATCCAAGAGCTGATTGAGAAGCATCAAGTGCTCTTAGTAGCACATTTTTATCAAAAAGATGAAGTTGTGGAGTTGGCGGAGTTTTGTGGGGATAGTTTAGAATTAGCTAGGAGGGCAAGTTCAGATTCCAGAAACTTAGTTGTTTTTTGTGGTGTTAGCTTTATGGGAGAGAGTGTAAAAATACTTGCTCCTAATAAGAGAGTGTTGATGCCAAAGATTGCTTGTTGTTCAATGGCAAGAATGATTAGCAGTGATTATTATGATCGATCCATTGAAGTTTTAAAGGGGTATGGAATACAAGATATTTTTCCAATTACTTATATCAATTCTAATGCAGAAGTCAAGGCAAAGGTAGGCAGAATGGGAGGGGTTGTTTGCACAAGTGCAAATGCAAAGAAAATTTTTGAATATGCATTAAAAGAGGGCAAAAAGATTTTCTTTCTTCCAGACCAGTGCCTGGGGGTAAATTTAGCTACGATGTTTGGTTTAAAGTATAGTATTTTAGGAATTGATAGTGTGCAAAAGGTAATGGAATCAGATGTGATTTGTTACAATGGATTTTGTTCTGTGCATCAGCTATTTGCTCCTGAGGATATTGATTTTTTCCGCGAAACTTATAAAGATATTTTGATTGCAGTGCATCCAGAATGCAAGCCAGAAGTTGTTCAAAAGGCAGATTTTGTTGGTTCTACAAGTCAAATTATTGCTTATGTGAAAAGTCTTCCCGCTTCTCAAGCTGTAGCAGTTGGTACAGAATTTAATCTAGTATCTAGGTTGCGCCCAAATAGCAATAATACTTTTGTTCTCTCTAGCACAATTCCAGAATGTCCTACTATGAATGAAACTACTCCAATTGATATTTTAAAACTACTACAGGCTTATGATCAAGGAAGAGCACATAATGAAATTTTTCTTGATGAAAAAACTAGAGATGATGCAAAAAAAGCCTTAGATAAAATGTTGGAGCTTTCTTAATGGATATTCAAGAGTTTTTGAAGTTGGTTTATAACGAAGATATTGGTAGGGGGGATTTATTTGAGCGGATTGTTCAGGAAGATTTTGAAGTAAAGGCCTTAATTAAAGCAAAAAGCAATGGGGTTTTATCAGGAATTCTCTATGCACAAGAGTTGTGCAAGATGTTTGATATTGGGATGAAAAAATTTAAGAATGATGGCGATGCTTTTGAAAAGAATGATGGGCTTTTGGAGCTTAGTGGTTCTTATGTTAAGCTTTTAAAGCTTGAGCGGTGCATTTTAAATATTTTGCAACACTCAAGTGGTATTGCTACTTTAACAAGAAGTTATGTTGAAGTTTTAAAGTCTCACAAAGTAGAACTTTTAGATACGAGAAAAACACGACCTTTGCTAAGAAATTTTGAAAAGTATTCTGTGAGAAATGGAGGAGGCCGAAATCATCGCTTAGGACTGGATGATGCACTGATGCTTAAAGATACACACTTAAAATATATTCCACATTCTGAGCTAAAACAATGGATTTTTAGGGCAAGGAAACAAATGCCTTGGACAAGTAAAATTGAAATTGAAAGCGAAAGTGTTGAGTTTGCAAAAATAGCAATGGACTCTGGGGCTGATATTGTGATGTGTGATAATATGGATTTGGATTCTATTAAGCAGGTTGTGCAATATCGCAATGAGTACTATCCATTTGTTTTAATTGAGGCAAGCGGAGATATTACAAAGGAAAAACTTTTAGAATATGCTAATACAGGAGTAGATGCAATCAGTTCGGGTGCTTTGATACATAAGGCAGTTTGGATTGATATGAATATGAAAGTATTATAAAAACAATCCTCCTCCACTAGGGGAGGATGAAAGTTTTACTTCTTTGATTATTTTGCCTTTTTGGCAACATAGATTTTAATGATTAGATCTAGTACAATAATTGCACCTCCTAGAATCATTAAAGAATCTGGAAGGATTCTAAACCATATCCAAGGATCTACTGCCTCAAGAGTTTCTCTTAATCTTGCAAAATAATATCCTTTTTCAAATGCAACCTGTGATTGATGAAAACCAATAATGAGTGTTGGAATGCTATAAGTAACCACTCCTATGGTCAAAAGCCAAAAACCAAGCTTGCTTAAATAATCACTCCACTCCAAGCCTTTTGCAAGAGAATTTGCTTTTGCAACCATATAAATAAATGCATATGCAATGTAACCAAAAGCGCCTAGCATTGCCACGTGAGCGTGAGGAATAATCAAATAAGTTCCGTGCGAATAATAATTAATAATAGGCGTATTAATTACCATGCCAAGCCATCCAGCACCAAGCCAATTTAAGAATGCGCTTCCTGCAAGCCATAAAAATGGAACACCCCAATCAAATTTCTTGCCCATTTCTTTAATGTGTTTTTGCTCTTTGATTGCCTCAATCATTAAGATAACAAGAGGTAATGGCTCTAGTGCAGAGAAGATACCACCAATTGCAATCCAATAGCTATCTGTTCCTTGCCACCAGTAGTGGTGTCCTACTCCTAAAATTCCGGTAGTTACGATTAAAACAAGTTCAAATAGCATCACTTTAGTAGCGATAGATTTTTTCACAAGTCCCAATGCAACAGATAAGAATGCAATGACACCAGATGCAAACATTTCAAATGTAAGCTCAACCCATAAATGAACAACCCACCAGCGATAATAATCATCCACTGTAAAATTTGGAATAATTTTATGAATAGGCATCATTCCAGAAATATAGAGTGTTGCAATTCCAAAAGCTGACCAAATGATTGTTCCAACTAAAAGGTCCTGCTTTGCTTTTTTGATTGTGCTAAATACCATTAAAAACCAAAATACAAGTCCAATGAGTAACCCAATATCCCAGACCCTTCCAAGTTCAAGATATTCTCTACCCTCACTACCAAACCAAAACCAACTTTCTCTTAAGTATCCTTGAGTTCCAAGATAGATACCAATAAGACCTCCACCTCCAACAATGAGTAGAGCAACCCAAAGTATATCCACTAGTTTTGGAAATTTTAAATCCTTTCCACTTACAAGAGGAGCGATAAACAAACCACCTACAAGCCAACCTATCGTAACCCAGATAATTGCAAGATTAATGTGGAGTTGGCGCACAACATTAAAAGGCAAGATTTCTTGTGAGATTACAAAATCTTCACTAGGGTTTGCATAAATGTGTGCAAGATACCCTCCTAAAACCAGTTGAATAAGGCTAAAAATAGCTACAATGGGAACATATTTTAATAGCTTTTCTTGAGAGGTAAAGAATTGAGTAATCTTTAGGGGTTCTGCCAAAGGTGTTGGATCAGATTTATCGGGCTTGATGAGATACTCATAACTTATCCATAAAACAAGAATTGTAAGTGGCCATAATAAAAGCCATTCCCAAAGACTAACAGAGTGGAAATTCCAAGTTGCATCCTGATCAATCAATGGTTCATTTGGCCAGTTATTTGACCAAGTAATATCTTTATTGGGGCGATAGGTTGTAGCAACTAATGAAGACCAGTCAAAGAAAGCTACAATGCATTGAGCTTCTTCTCTTGTAATCACCTTTCCTCTATAACCCCATTTGGCATTGCCATTTACCAAAAAGTTTATCAATTCCTTCTTGGTATCCTTAAAGGCTTGGGTAGCATTTTTAGAGTAGATAACCTCTTGATCTGTTAAGGACACAGATCTCACATCCTTAATAACAAAAGTTTTAATCAAGGCCTTTTGTTCTTCCATAAGAGAATCTAAATTTTTTTGATATTTCTCTTCAGCAAGAATTTCATAGAGTTTTGTAATTTTTTTATGCATCATTTCTGTTGTAAAATCTGGACCCATATAAGAACCCATACCAAGAAGAGTTCCATAGCCCATTAATCCAAACTCTTGGAAGAAGGCTTTACCATTGATGATATCTTCTTTTGTATAAAGAATTTCACCTTCTTGACTTTTTACCACATTTGGAAGAGGCGGAACTTCTTTATTAAGATTTGCACTAAAATAAATGAGAATGGTTGTTGCTAAAATAGCAATGATCCAAAAAGCTCCTTGAAGCTTCCTTTGATTTATTAATTTTTCTGACATTCTATATCCCTTTGAAAATAATTTTGGGCTGGAAGTATAAAATATTTTCTTTTTTAAGAAATTGATGAAAATCAATGATTGAAAAATTAGGATTGTAGGCTTATAGTTAGGGTATATTGGGCAAAAAATAATAATATATAGCTTTGTTGATAAAATAGTCTCTTGGGACTAAAAAAAGGAATATAAAACTTTGAAATTTTTTTTATTTTGTTTATCTACATTGTTTTTTATAGGATGCTCAAGTGTTGACCTTCAAACCTTCAATGAGGCATACTATGGTGGCAATATGAAAAAAGCATATGATATTGCACACAAGGGGGCTAATTTACCTCAAGAAAATCAAAAACATAAGTCTAAAAGCGATGATTTGTTATGGCAGGTTCAGGGAGGTATAGCAGGTTTTTATGGAGATATTGATGAATCAAGACAGATGCTTTTAACAGCAGATAGGATGATGCAAGATGCTATAAAAAATTTTGCAATTATATTTTTTGGTAACCTAGGAGCAGTTTTGACAAGTGATAATGTCTTGCCCTATCCCATCTATCTTTATGAGGCAAGCATGGTGAATTATTATCTTGCTTTAGATTCTATGAATCAAGGGAAAGATCAAGATGCAAGGGTGTATCTTAACCAGGCATTGCAAAGGCAAAATGATGCAAAGTTTTATTATGCAAGAGAGATTGAAAAGAGCCAAGAAAGCTTAAATAATATGAAGAATGTTTCTAGTGAAGCTCCAAAAACAGATCAATATGTTGCTGTTACAATGGATTTTGCTAGAGAGTCAGAAAGAGATAGGGAAGTGCAAGATGAAAAAAAATATATCAATCCTATAATTCCCTATCTAAAATTTATTTTTGAGTTGAAAAGACAAAATTTTTCAGCAATTGCTTCAATGAGTGCAGATGATTTTGCATTGTTCCCGCTTGAGGATAAAGAAATTTTAGAATCCAGAAAAAGCGGAGATACAAAAAGATATATTTGGGTTATCATTGAGGATGGAAAGAGTGCGAGTAAGGGAACTTTATCTTTTTCTATCCCCTTGCCAATGAATCCTGAGGTTTTTTTAAATCCTGCAATGCTTGCGATTGCTTTAAGTAGCAAAGAAGGGGCTTTATTTACAGCAGTTGCTAGTAATTCTATTTTGTTAAACTATGTAGAGCCAAAGGTATTAGAAGGAATTAGCTTTGCTAAAAGCTATAGTTTTGAAAATAAGGAAATTCCAGAATTTTTTGTCTTAAGCGATTTAATGAAAACAGAGTTTGATACAAGGATAGCAGGGGTTAGAACAAGAGCAATTTTAAGGAGCATTCCTCCTGCTATAGGTGCTTTTATTAGTGAGAGGGCGGGTAATGAAGCTGGCTTTAATGGGCTAGGATTGCTGTTTAGCTTAGGGCATAAGCTTATTTTGAGGGCAGATACAAGGATTATCACAGCTTTGCCACATTCCTTTTATGTCACAAGGATGGAAAACACTAAAGATAAAAAGAAAATTCTTGTAGATGGTAGAGATTTGATAGAATTTCAAACTAAGGATCAGAGTCAGGATGCTATTGTCTATATTAGGAATTTAGGCAGTAGTTTTTTTATAAAGGTTTTTGAGTAATAGAGGAGATTTTTGTGAAAATTTTAAAAAGTATTAGTTTTGTTTTTATGTTTGTTTTTTTTACTGGCTGTGCTCCAAGTGCTATGAATGTAGATCCCAATACAGAATTTACAACAATGGGGCTTGATTATGATAATTTAAAAAAAATTATGGGAGAAATGATTGATTCTTTGTTGCAAGATCCCTATACGCAAAAAATAGATTCCAACTCCCCCAAAGTTGTAGCGATATCAGATGTCATCAATGACACGACTCAAAAAATTGATGTGGAAAGTTTAAGCAGAGAGCTTACAAGAGCAATGCGAAAAAGTGGAAAGTTTAAGCTTACTGTAGCAGTTGCTAGAAGTGGCGGAAGCGTAGATAATATGATTAAAGATTCTAGAAAATTACGCGAAGATAAGGAATTTAATCAGTATACTACAGTAGAAGAAGGAGCCTTAAATGCGCCAAGCCTTTCTCTTTCTGGGAAGATAGGACAAAGTATCCATCGGATGGGAAAAAACAAAAAGGTTGATTATTATATTTTACTTACTCTAACAGATATTAAAACAGGAGAAGTCATATGGGATGAACAAAGAGAAGCTTCTAAAATAGGTGATGCTAGTTTGTGGTAGAAATAAAAAATTAATATTAAGGAAAAATGATGATAAATATATTTAAGATTTTGATGTTAGGTTTTGCGGGTTTAATGTTGAGTGGATGTATGTCTGGTGGTATCTCTAAAGAAGCAAGAGAAAGCGTTGGCTGGACAAATGCTCCTAAGTGGGTAGTAAATGGAAATGATGGAGGCTATAGTGCTGTTGGAGATGCTCCAATTGTAGATAAAAATGTTCAGTTTGCAAGAACAGAAGCAACAGCTGCTGCAAGGGGTGAGCTTATTAAAAATATCGAGGCAGGGGTATCTACAAGCCTATCAAAAGAAGGTATAAGAGTGGATGCACAAATTAATGAAAAGATAAAAAGTGTGGTAAATGAGTTTGCACAGCATAATTTACAGGGTGTAGGGGTTGAAAAAACTTGGATTGATGATGCTGGAACAAGGATTTATGTTTTAGTAAAACTTGATAAAGAAAGTGAAAAAAATCTTAAAAATCACCTTAGTAAGCAATTTAAAGAATTAAACTCAAGCAATCTAATGAGTGAGTGATGAGGCAAATATTTTTTGCTTTATTATTTTTTGGGGTAGGCCTTTGTGCTACACCCCCCAAGTGGTTTTTACAAAATCAAATTGGGAAAGATTGGTTTGTTGGTGTAGGTAGTGGAAATAATGCTAAGAGCGCAAAACTTGAGGCATTTAGTGATTTGGCAAGTATGATTAGTGTTGAGGTAGATTCTACTTTTTCTCTCAACAAACAAAGAGTTGGCAACATTTTTAGCGACAATGCAAGGAGTGCTATACAATTAAAAGTAGAAGACCTTAAGCTTTTAGATATAAATATTTTAAATTCTGAGATAATTGATGGAATTTACTATGTGCAAGTGGGAATTAAAAAAGCAAAGGTTTTAGATCAAATTCATAATGAGATACTTAAAGAATTAGAGAAAACTTCTTTGGAGTATTATGAAAAATGTAATTTTTTGGATTTAAAAAGTTTTAAGAGTTTGCAGGGGGTTTTGAGACAACTGGATTCTAAGGTTAAAATTTTTGATGCTTTATCTCAAGAAAAATTTACCAATCAAAAACTAGAAAAATTTGTAGAAATTTACTCTAAGAATTTGCCAAAACCACAGGCTAATCTTATTTATGAAAACTTAGATTTAAATCTTCAAGATTCCTTATCAAAAGAGTTTTTAAAATTTGTGGCACTAACTCCAGAAAAATTAAATCGTGCAAGCAGTATTCTAGTTCAAGGTAAGGATCTAGATGGAAAAAACATAATTAATCTTATGATTTTAGATTGTCAAGGCATAGTTATTTTCCAAGAGAAATTTGAGTTTGATGCATCAAGTTTAAAGCGGGCAAATTTTATTATTTTTAAAGCGATAAAGAAATGGATTGAAGAATAATTTAATCGATATAAAAGCCATATTTTTTTATAATGGGCAATTTTATTTGGAGAGGTTTTGTTGATGAGTAAGGTTGAAATTTTAGTTTTAGATTTTGGGAGTCAATATACGCAACTCATAGCAAGAAGATTGCGTGAATCTGGTGTTTATACAGAGATTGTTCCTTATTTTGAGAGTTTAGAAAGTATTAAATCTAAACAACCCAAGGGGATTATTTTGAGCGGGGGCCCTGCAAGCGTATATGAAGAAGGAGCATATAAGCCTGATTGTGGTGTATTTGATCTTGGAATTCCTGTGCTTGGAATCTGCTATGGAATGCAATATATTGCTGATTTTTTTGGTGGCAGTGTTGTGAAAGCAGAGCATCAAGAATTTGGCAAGGCTAAGCTTGAACTTTTAAATAAGGGAGAGATTTTTGAGGATATCAAGCAAGAAAGCATTGTGTGGATGAGTCATGCTGATAAGGTAGATCAAATTCCTAGTGGATTTATAGAGCTTGCAAAATCTGGCAATACGCATTATTGCGCTATTGCAAATTTAGAAAAAAGAATTTATGCTTTGCAATTTCACCCTGAAGTTGTGCATAGTGAGTGCGGGGGAGAAATGCTTAGGAATTTTGCAGTTAAAATTTGTAAAGCAAGTACAGAGTGGAATATGCACCACTTTGCAGAGCTAGAGATTGCCAAACTTAGAGAAATTGCCAAGGAAGGAAAGGTGCTTTGTGCTGTGAGTGGTGGGGTGGATTCGAGTGTGGTAGCCACATTGCTCTATCGTGCAATTGGGGATCGTGTAATTCCTGTATTTGTGGATCATGGATTATTGAGAGCTGGAGAGAGAGAAGCAGTAGAGGCAATGTTTAGAGAAAATCTAGGTGTGCCACTCATTACTGTAGATGCAAGTGAAATTTTCTTAGGTAAGCTAAAGGATGTAAGAGATCCTGAGGTGAAGCGAAAAATCATTGGAGAAACCTTTATTGAGGTATTTGAAGCAGAGGCTAAAAAACACAATACAAGTGGAGAAATCAAATTTTTAGCACAAGGAACGCTTTATCCTGATGTGATTGAATCTGTGAGCATCAAGGGTCCAAGTAAGACGATTAAATCTCATCATAATGTGGGAGGATTGCCCGATTGGATGAAATTTGAGCTAATTGAACCTCTAAGAGAGCTTTTTAAAGATGAAGTGAGGGCTTTGGGGCAAGAATTAGGGATGCCAGAATCTATGCTTATGCGCCATCCTTTCCCTGGACCAGGGCTTGCAATCAGAATTATGGGTGAAGTCAATAAGCAGGATTTGGAGCTTTTGCGTAAGGCAGATAAAATCTTTTTAGAAGAGTTGCACAGAAGTGGATACTATGACAAGGTGTGGCAGGCATTTTGTGTGCTTTTGAATGTCAAAAGTGTGGGCGTGATGGGAGATAATCGAACTTATGATAACACAATTTGTGTGCGTGCAGTGGAAGCTTTGGATGGGATGACAGCAACCTTTGCTCATCTTCCACATGAACTTTTAGAATCTATTTCTAATCGTATTATCAATGAAGTAGAGGGAATTAATCGCGTAGTGTATGACATCACCTCCAAGCCACCAGGAACAATTGAGTGGGAGTGAAACATAGAACTTTTCCTTGATCAAAATATTGGAGCAGGTTATAAAAACAAGTCGCAGATCATTAGAAACTTGACTGAAAAATGGGTAGGAGATTATGGTTTTTGTCCCCGATGCGCAGGTATTTTAGAACATTGTCCTAATAATTCTCCCGTCGCAGATTTTTATTGCAAACATTGTGGAAAGATTTTTGAACTCAAAGCAAAAAATGGAAAAATAGGGGCAAAAATTAATGATGGTGCCTATGCGACAATGATTTCTAGAATCACATCAAATACAAATCCTGATTTTTTCTTTCTCAACTATGATTCTGAGATGAGGGTTAAAAACTTCTTTGCAGTCCCAAACTTTTTCTTTACGCCTCGGATTATCGAACAGAGAAAACCTTTGGCTCCAACAGCAAAAAGAGCAGGATGGGTTGGATGTAATATTTTGCTGAATCAAATTCCCGAGAGTGGAAAACTCTTTTATATCCAAGACTACAAGGTTGAGAGTCAAGAGAGGATTTTAAAAAAATATCAAAATATTGTTTTTATTGAAACTCAAAAATCTAAAGGTTGGATCTTTGAGATTATGCACTGCATTGAGAGATTGAAAAAGAATGTCTTTTTATTGTCGGATTTATATGTTTATGAGAAAGAATTGCAAAAAAAATACCCTCAAAACAACAATATTCAAGCCAAAATTCGCCAACAAGTACAGTTTTTGAGAGATAAGGGATATCTAGATTTTATTGGAAATGGGGTTTATTGTTTAAGATAACTTTATTTCCGATATTATCCCAGCTTACCTAAATAGAAACATCGATAGTTTTTTAGATATTGAGATTATTATCTACCAATAAGTGATCCCCCCCCCCCTTTTTTTTTTGCTAGAGTTAGATTTTTGTATTAGAATTTGTTTTCTTTAGGTGGTTGCCTTAAATTATCCACCTTTTTGATTTCGCAAGGTTTTCCTAAATAGCAGGGGCCATCCATCGCTACAAGAATACTAATCTTCTTTCTATCTTCAGAGATCTTATAATCTTCAATTGTTAAGATTCTATCTCGTGGAAAAAGCAATTCATATTGTGAAGGGAATGCAGCCAAGCCCTTGATGGATACAAACATTGCAAGAGAGTATTTTGGGACTTTGATCACTAGCTCTATAATGCGATGTTGGAAAACGCTATTTTTAATAAGAGTAGTAGACATAAAACCATAATCCTGATATCTTTTATTCTTTAAAGAATCAAGATAGCTTTTAGCAGAATCTAAAATTTTTCCATTTTTGTAAATATGGGTAAAAACAACATCTTGCCCAAGCAACCTTGAAAGAAATGAAAGATCTTCATAGCGATAAGTGAGGGTATCTTCAAAAATAATTGTTTTTGATAGAGCCTTATCAAGAATTGCAACCATCTTCTTTTGATCCTCATTAAGAGAAAATAGAGGATCTCCAGAGCGTAGTTTGTTATTAATTATTACAAAGTTGCCATAGGTATAGCTATAAATTGTCGCTCTTTCTTCTTCACTAAGTTTTAATCCACTATAAAGATTACTCCACCAATTAATCGCCTCATTTCCATTGTAAAATTTTTTGTAACCAGTCGTTTCAAACTCCATAAAGTCTTTAGAAAAACAAAAGGTGTGTAATATTAAAATCAATATAACGCAAAAAAGCTTTTTCATACTCAATCTCCTTAATTAATCCTTATATCCTAAATCATAATTTTTAATAGATTCTAAAGTCTAGATAATTTTTGGATTAAAATCAAATTATCGATTTATTCACAATTAAGGAGATTAAATTAGCTTATGATAAGTATCAACCAATGTTTGAATCATTTGATTTTTTGTAAAAAGTTTTTCATAGCGACATCTTGCATTGATGCTAAAAAAATCATAATTTTTACTTATTTTTAAAATGCTATTTGCAATAGCTCTGGGATCCTTTGGAGGAACTACCAATCCTGTTTTGCCATCTTGGTTGATAAAATCACTCCCAGATGGGATAAGCTTTGTTGATATGATTGGTAGTCCAAAGCTTAGTGCTTCTACAAGAACAATTCCATAAGATTCTTGCAAAGAGGGTAAAACAAAAATACCAGATTGCGCATAAAAGCTAGATATTTCTTCTTTTGTTTTTTTTCCTACAAGAAAGACACGATTCTGTAGATTTAATCTTTTAATTAAATCTTGCAGGGTTTGTTTATAAATCCCATCTCCTACAATCTCTAAATAAAAGTTTTTTGGCAAATATTGCAAGCTTTCTATAAGATATTCAAAACCCTTTAGAGGAACAAGTCTTCCAACACTTAAAATGCGATTATAGTCTTTAGAATAATTATTAGATGGGCTAATCTCTGGTAGGTGGATTCCAATGGGAATTGCAATACATTTATTTTTATATGGGCTTAGGAATGGTGATTGGTGGATATAGTTTTCTGAAGTTGTAATAATAAGATTGGAGCGATTTAAGATCCATTTTTGTAGAGGCAAAAAAAAGTTTAGAAGAAATTTTTGTTTAATAATATCAGAATGCCAATGCAGAATAATAGTTTTATTTTTATGAGGAGAAAGAAAGAGGGCTAAAACTGCCATTGGATCTGGAAAATGCAAATGGATAATGTCATAGGAGCTTATCAATTTGCGTAAAGTAGTGATCATTTGTGGGGTTATGGAAGTTGAGGCAACTTTTCCAAAGCTAGGGGTGCGATAAATAGTAGCACCATAAGGTGTTTTTTCTTTCTTTGATTGTAACTTAGAGTTTGAGCATAAAACATCACAAACAATGCCTCTTTGAGATAATGCATCACAAATATCTTGCATGAGTGTCTCAATACCACCAAAATCTGGGGGATAAAACTTTCCAAGTTGCAAAATTCTCATAAAACAATCCTTTTTGTTAAGGAAGTAAAATTGATTTTATTTCTCAATAAAAAATCATCATTTTTATAAAGATCGCGTAAATTTAATAAGTTTAAGAGCCTTTTTGCCTCCAAAGATTCTACTGATAAAGAGGGCAATGCAGTTTTAAAGGAGGAACTAGTTGGTGGAGTAAAAAAATCTCTATTTTTTTTATAGTAAGCAAGGAATATACAAAAATTTTTAGCAGTCTTTCTAAGATAAGCAATACCCTTTGTGTGATCTAGCTTTGATGTAATATCTTTTAATTTTAAAGGGCTAAGAAATTTTAATAAAAAATGCAAAAAAATCCTTTATTTAGATTGTTTAGAGGGATTGAGTAGGAATTTCATGATAGTGTTAGGAAAGTATTTTTTAACCATCTTTTTTGATAATGAAAAAAGAAAAAAACATAGTATTTTTATCATCACAATAGGGTTTTTGTTATTTTTTAGAGCAATATCTAATGCTTCTTTTAAGCTACTAAAGCCATTTTGATCGCTCGCTCCACCTGATGTGAAGGTTGCAATAATCGTATCAACAAAGCAAAAACTATAACCTTGCTTATAGAGGCGATATATTAGATCGTAATCTGAAGCGAGTTTATAGCTAGTGTCATAATTATTTTTATGCAAAATAGAGGTCTTAAATAGACAATTGGGGTGACCAAAGCCATAAAAAAGTTTATAGAGTTTGCTCATGTCTTTAAAAGTATCTCTAGTTTTTTGAATACCTAGATTGGGATATAGTAAATTTAGTTTTCCATATACCGCATCATAAGAATAAAGATTGTTGAAATTAATTGTATTTTGAATTTCTTCTAGTGTTTTTTTACTAAATAAAAAATCTCCAGAATTAATAAAGCAGGTATAATCCCCGGTTGCTAGAGAGATACCCTTATTCATCGCATCAAAAATCCCCTTATCTTTTTGACTTAAAAAATTAAATGTTAGGTTTATAAAGTCTTTATGATAGGATTCTGCTGAAACAAAATTAGATGTGCATATTTTTTTAACAAAATGAGTATTATCTTGAAGATAGCTTAAAACTTTCTCTTTTGTTCCATCGTTGCTATCCCCATCAATAATAATACATTGGATATTTTTATATGTTTGATTTATAATGGAGGATAGAGTTTGCAGAATATTCTCAGAATCGTTAAACACGACTGTAATAATAGAAAATTTTAAATTCATAGCCCTATTAGTCCAAAGTGTAAAAAATAGATCCCAATTTTAACATAAGTTAATTACTTTCTTTGGTATTTAGTGGTGCTAAAGTGAGTTGTTGAATAGGCGAATTAGTCCTTAGAAATTATTTTTTATTTGAGGGTAGTATGTTTCTGTTTTAATTTGGTAATCAAAAGTGTATCCCAGTCTCTATTTTCTTGCGAGAAAATTTAAGCAGAAGAGATTCTAAGAATTTATAAGTTTTGTAATTCTTTTAATACCAGTAAGATGTTTTTATAATGGGTTTTAGGTAATTCTAATAAAATAAAAATTACAACCTGTAACGATTGTTTTAGATGTAAGAGGGTGATTAGAAAGATAAAAATATTTTTGGAGGCAGTGGGTTTAGGAAAAGAAATAAAAAACAGTTTCTAAGCTTCTTTTAAAGGTGGTTTTGAAAGTTTAATTAATGATTGTAAAAAATGTTTTCTCTTTGTCTCCCTTTTTTGATGAAACAAAAGCGATAAAAATCTTATAAATATCTAAAGCTTCTTTAAAGCTATAGGAATTTTTTGTGGTATTTGTTTAGTAATACCTATTTTAGATAATCTGGGAATCTTTGTAATTTTACACGCTTGCAAGAACTTTGATCTCATAGCTATAGACTTCAGGACTTGGAGAATGAAAACTGCTCCCTGTGATGCAATTCCAGAATTTGATATGCAGGCGATATAGGGCAAGAAATGCCTTTCTTATAATTTTTTTAAAAAGATTGAGGCCTTCTGTACAATCCTTGTCAATAATTTGAATTGTTTGAAAGTGTGACATTTTGAGGACATATATTAGACTTCCTGCTGTAAATAGGGTTTGATGTGTAAAATCTTCATACGCCCAATAGCATCCAGTGTTACTCTGAGCATTTGGGACAGATATAAAAATTTTCCCCGATTGAGTTAAGAAATGATCTTTAAAGTGTTTTAATAAGGGGATGATCTTTTCTTTTGGAAAATGTTCCAAAACATGCATCAGAATAATAAGATCAAATTTATAATGTGGTTGGTAGTCGAAGATATTATCAACTAAGCTTACCTCTAGGTTATTTTTGTTGCAGAAATCTACCGCCTGTGGATCGATGTCAATACCCTGTATAATCCCTCCCCCATTACTATCTAAAAGTTTTTGTATTGCAAGTAAATTTTGACCATAGCCACAACCAAAATCTAAAATTCTTGAATGATGTGGTAATTTTTTGATAATAGATTCTAAAGAGAAGGGTAGCGTATAATACTTGTAAAAGTCCTGAGAAATGTTTCTTGCTTGAAAATAATTCATTTAAATCCTTGTTGCTTGTGGATTGATTATAATCTAAATTACTTAGAGATGAGAGTCAATAACTTCAATCACATCTTTTGGTGTAATCATATTAATATCTAGTTTATCTTGGCCATAAAGAAGGTTTGATGTTAAGATATACATATCAAAATTCTTTTGTATGACAGGATGATAGATGCCATAGTATTTACCTCCTAGATTTTTTGGATAAGGGGTAAATCTATGAAGGTGGTTGCCATTAGACATAACAAATACTTTATTATGTCTAATGGCTTGGGCAATGTGGGCACAAGATGTTTCATTGCTCAATAAACAGCTGCTATTGTATATAACTTGTACTAGTGCGTTTAAAGTAGTTTTTCCGCACAAATTTATGATTTGTTGATTTGAATTGCTTAAAGCTGTAGCAATGAGATTGGCACTTTGTTGGTCTTCTTTACCTCCACAAATAACAATGTTGTATTGCTTTGATAGTATAAATTTTCCCACCTCAATAAAATTAGAGCTACTCCATTTGCGATAATTTATTGAAGCCCCAATAAAAAAAACAAAATATGGCTTTGGAATATCAAAAGGGGAAGATGTATCTTTTAGTTCAAGACCATATTCAATATCAATCTCTTTTTGAAAAAGATTTTGAAAAAACTCCAAATTTCTATTAAACTCAAACATTATATTACTAGAGGAGGGAAGAATTTTAGTGTAATTTTGATCGTATATATTTTTTTCCTTGAGAGTGAGATTTGAGGTGTCTCCCGTAGAAGTAACTTTTGTCTCTGCTTGTATGTTTCTGACAATTTGCTCACTAATGGCATCACGACTATAAAGAGGATTGATTAGGATTTTGTAAGAATTATGACTTAATATCCGGATTATTTTAAATCTATAGAGTGGATTAGTAAGGAATTTTTTACGATTAATTAGAATGTAATTTAGGAGATAGTTCTTATCAAATGTTTCGATTAAATTCTGATTGGTTTGATTTGCTATCAAAGTAATTTTTCCATATTCTTGATAAAGAAGTTTAATGAAGTTTCTAAATAAAATATAGTCTCCTATTGCATCAGGTTTGACAACAACTAGATTGTGTTTATATTGAGGTTTCTTTTTTGCAAGAAAATCAACTAAACTAAATAATGCATTGCGAATTTGTTTTAAAATACTTTTAAAAATATTTTGATGTCTATATGTATAAAAGAGGATATTTTTCTCTCTAGCTATTCTTTTTTCTGCTTTATTTGGCATATAAACAAGTTGAAAATCATTAAGATTTGCATTCTGTATAAGTTTACAGGAAGGACAAAAAGATAAGATCTTTTGATGAGTTGTAAAGTAGGTTAATGTATGATGTTGTAGTTTTTGAGAGAGAAATAAGAAATTTTTTTGTGTTGTTTTTTCTCCAAGAAAAACTCGCATCTATACTCACTTTTTTAGTAAATCAAAGGCTGACATTTTACATATTTTTTTCAATTTTACAATCCATAATCTCTAGAGCCTTAGTAAGTTCTGTGGGGTTTATATAAACATTTTCTTGTTGTGGATGAACAGAAGTGTCAGCTGTTTTTCCTATCATATAGGAATAATTGATACCTTTAATAAATGCAATAGTCTGAGGAACTCTGTCATGATAGAATTCTGAAAAAATTTCAAGAACAAAGGTGTTTTCTTGCATAAATATCATATTGTTTAATCCAGAGCCATGCATAGATGCGATACACTTTGTCTGAGAAAAAAGATTGATTTGTTCTTGTAATGGCAAGATGTCTGGTAATATAATTTCATACCCAAATTTTTTAAAAATAGTCTCAACTTCCTGAAAGTTTGTGATATTTCTATTAGATTTTTCTGGTCGTTTTAGATAGATCTTTCGAAATGGCTTTGTTTCTGGGATAAGATTTGTGTAGAGATTCTTAGCAAAAGGAGGAGTGATATTGAAATTTGGCTTGATAAAACCCCTATAATCCACCACCTCGTAGTCAGACATGAGGGTTGGTATGATAAGATTTTTTGCTTGAATGGCAATTTTACTTTCCGAAGGTATAACCTGACTCATATTTATTTGCAGAAGACTAATAAGTTCTCTTTGAAATTTTAACTTCGTAGGCAAAATATAATAATCAATCTTTATATTATTTTTCTGACAAAAGGTTTTGACTTGGTAGTATCCAGCCATGATATCAACGATCAAATGGCCATAGCAATCTTGAATATCGGGTCTAGTTAGTAGAACAACATTTTTGTTAATTTTTTTTGAAAAAAGCAATCTAATGCTTGCGATTAACCGTTTATAAAAAATTACCCTTTTTCTTGCCCACCTTATAACAAAGTTTGTTGGACTTTTATCCAAACAGAGGGGATGGGTTCTATAAGAAGTGTGCTCAAACAAGATTTCTTTTTTCTTGGTAAATACAATTTCATTGTCTGTAAAACAGTATCCATTATTTAGAACACTAACTTTAAAATCTTGAGTTTGATGTGTATAGGGTCGAAAAAATTTGTGATGTTTGCCAAAAATATCCGCAAAGTGATAATTTCCACCTCTCCCCCCATTAAACTCCACAATCTCACTAGGAAAAACCATTTCAAAATGAGAGATTGAACCTTTTTTCAAAGCCCTATAAAAAGTGACTTCTTTGAAAAACATCTTTCATGCTCTTAAACTTTTATAAAATTTCTAGAGAATAGACTTCTAGAAATTTTATTGATAATGCGTATTAACAAATGAGGAGGTTTAAAAGAAATGTCCCAATCCACTTTATCTAAAGCAATATTGCGCTTGATTGTCTTTGGATGCATAACCTTTTCTCTGCAAAAGTTATTGTAATCTTTAAGTTGAGAAAACTTGCTTTCTGTTGTTGTATGAGCAGCATCTTGATGGTTGAAACCAATATTTGCAATCATATTATCCTTAGGATAGATAGACAAAGCATTGTGTTTCCACATCGAATAAGTAAAAGGATAGTCCCAAGTATCGATTTTTCCCTTACTATAAGATCTTAAGACATTAAACCAATACTTTTTTTCCTTTTTGAAATCAAATATTTTTAATTGTTTAAACTCTTCATTAAAATCTATGAACTCTTTTTGGTAAAGTTGCCAAGAGCGTCTCCAAGATGCCCATCCCCACAAGTGTGTATATTTTGAAAAAAAATAATCCTCTTTAAGACTTTGCTTAGCTTTTGGGTTTAGATCTAAGCCACTCCATCCACTGATGCAAAAAATTTCTTTATTATCCTTATAGAGTCTTAGCATTTCTTCACAAAAATAGAAAAAACTTTGCGTTGGCACACAATCATCATCAAAAATAATTCCCCACTCTTCCTTGCAAAAAAAATGTGTTATGGACTGCACATTTGATTCCTTGCAACTCAGATGTTTATTTCTCCATAAAAGATCCACTTCGCAATCCCAAGTAATCATGTTGGTCAATTTATCCCTTAATGCCTGTATTATGTGGGCTTCTTGAGGGTTTTTCCAATAATTGGATGCAATATAGAGTTTTTTGGGTTTAACCACCGCAATCTGTTCAAGAACCTTTATTGCTGTATCTTTTTTATAAGTGAGTAATAAAATAGGTATAGTAAAAGAAGACAAAATCCATCCTTAATATTGCTGAGTGTATTGTAGCTAATTTTTTGGATCATCAAAAACCTATCAGTGTTTTAACTTTGATAAAAAAGATGATACTAGTGTTTTGAGTAAATAGTACGTAGAGAAAAAAGTAGATAGAAATAATGGCAATCTAGGCTTAAGTTTTTTCTGCAGAATAATCTTTTTTGTATATTGATGAAGTATAGGATAGTTGGATAGGGCATTATGAAGAAAAATAATTCTTTTATAGCCTAAAATTCTTCCATAAATTTTTGGTTTAAATAATTGAAATAATGGGACACTGATGAAAAAATAATATAAAACAGTCTTGGGTTTTAAACCTTCACTTATTTCTATACCCTTATTTTGTAGAAGTTTCTTATAGATATAGACTTTCCCATATAAAAAGGCTCTGGTATGAAACAGGGTGTCACCACTTGGGTATTCATCTTGATTATAGCCACCTATCGCAATACATCTTTCTTTGTGATGCAAGACTGCATTTGGCGGTATCTGCTTGAGTATTCCCTGATAGCGGCAATCATCTACATCATCATCTTTTTGGATAAGATTTATTATATTATCCCTCATGGTTGTTGTGACTGGTTTATTTAAGGGAACATTTTCTAAACAACCAATCAATGTGGCTTTGCTGTATTGAGGGTGGCTAATGACACGATGCATTTCACGAAGATAGTTAGGATGGATTTCATCATCACTGTGGAGGATGCAAACCCACTCACTCTTAGCTAGGGTTAAGCATCGATTCCAATTGCCAAACATTCCCAAGTTGCTTTTATTTTTATAATAAGTAACTTTACCTTTAAATTCCGTTTCCAACATGACTTGGGAGGGTGTAACTGTAGTAAAATCATCTACATTCTCAACAACAATAATCTCATAGTGTCCTTCAAAATCTTGATTAATAGCTGAAAGTATAGAACGTCTTAAGGAATCCAATCTGTTGTATGTTGGTATTGCTATGCTAAATTTAAGTTTACTTCCTTCTCTTTCTTGTCCATCTTGATTGAAGATTTTAACAGATTGTATATGGAGAGTTCTTGCGAAATTATCATGACACTTGAGAAACACTTCATTTTTAAAATTTGATTCTAAAAACTTAGAATATTGATCTTCGACTTCTTTTATTATAGCAAGCTGTTGTTGTACTGTAAGTTTTTCCATTTTTTTCACTAGTTAAAAATTTGCACAGCATTATATCCGCTAAGAAAACTTTGATCGCTCCATAGATAGTCCCATTCTCCAAATCTTCCACAGGAAATTATATTTTTATTTTTTAAAAAATCTAGTATTTCTTTGCGAAAAACCTCCATATTGTGCGTAAAAATTACATTGGCATATGGAATTATTCTAAAATCCTCACAAATGATATCATGAGCATTGCAAATACCCATCTCTATAAATTTTTCTTTAGTATGTTGAATAAGATATTCTCTTATATTGTATTTTTTACATCCTGTAAGGGTAGAGATTGTTTTAAAAGATGAAAAATAAATTTCTGCTTGTAGGCTTGAGCAACCACTTGGAGCATTATTGGGAGATTTGAAAGATGGACTATAAACTCTTGCAAAAAGTTTATCCTTATCATAAACATAAAACCACAGCTCTTTTGGAATATCAATTTTGTTAAAACCAAATGATATAAGAGCCACAGAAGTAGCATGAAGTTCTGAAGATATGTTTATAATCTCTTTTGGAACATTCTTTATAATTTTTACAATTTCTTTGAGAGGGAGTGTGGATACTAAATGGGTGTAGTCATCTTGTGTTCCATCTTTGAATAGAATTTTCTTTGCATCTGTATCAATTAAAACTACTTCCTTGTTAAAGCAAATATCCACCTTTTCTCTCAGAGATCGAAAAAAGGATCTATATTGGCCTTCTTGTGGATACCTCATTTCTTGTGCATAGTAGGTATTTGGAGTTTGAGAACTCATGGCTCCATAAAGTATTTCTTCTAAGTTTGGTGTATATAATCTCTTGCCAACCCAGGATGTGCTGAGATTTTTGGCTTCTGTTGTCCAATATTTTTCTGTATAACACATCGGAAAATTTTCAGTAAAATAGTCTCCATATTGTGCTCTTAGCCATTGCTCAAAATTATTTATTTTATTTTTGGGGTTATTGTTGTGTATCATATCTTTTAGAGCAAGAATTTTTTCTTCCAATGGGAGGGGATAAAGATTGTTTTGAGCAGGATGTTTAATCCAATATCCTTTGTAGTAGTTCATTGGTTTTGGTGTATGTCTAATTGGTTGGCTTGAACCATGAAAAACCTCTTGAACATATGGATCTTCTGCAAATGAAAGGTGCACAGCATTATCAAACCAAAAAACACCAAGCGGACTAGTTAGATTAAATCCTCCACACATTCCACCCCAATCCTGATTTTTTTCATAAATTTTAACTTTGAACTTTGGATTTATATGATATCCTGCAGAAATTCCAGCTATACCAGCGCCTAAAACAACAATCTTATTTTCCATAGATTTTTTTAATTCCTTCTTGTAATTTTATTTTTGGATTCCAGCCTGGTAATTTTGGGAAATATGGTTCTGAAATTGGAACAAATGTTTCACAAATTCTATAGGGTTTTGCTCCCCACTTAATATTAACTTTTGTATTTGTGGCTTGCATATAGATATTAGCCAGATCTTTTAGGCTATAGCGTTGATTTTGTAGAGTGTAAATAACATTTTTTGGTTGATTGGTTTTAAGGACAAGTTGGATAAGCAAATCAAATCCGCTAATAACATCATCAATATGGCTTATGTCAATTTCTTGAATTCCTTCACTCATTTCTAAAACTTCTTGAGAGTTGGCATATTTTTGCCATAAATTAAAAATTTTTGGTCTTGGATCATTTGGGCCATAGGTATTATATAAAAGAAGATTGCAAAAGCCTGTTGATATCTGTTCTTGATAGAAACAAATTATGTCAAAAAAAGCCTGTTTAGTCGCATCATATAGGCTTGATGGGGTATATGTTTGAGAGTTTGAGAATTGAGAGAATGTAAGTGTGTTAATAAAGAATTTTGGTGGGTAGTATTTACAGGCCTCTAAAAGATATGTACCAAAAGTGATATTGGCCTGTAAAATTTCTAGAAGTTTTTGCGAACTATGTATGCTTTGATAATTTGTTGCTAAATGGATGATACCATCAAAATTTTGCAACCTAAAAAAATCTATAAGATTCTCAAGATTTTCATCGTAATGATGGATAGTGCAGTAGGGTTTAATCATCTCGATATTGCTATTCTGACGAACAAGGGCTACAATCTTGTATTTTTTATGCAATCCTAATATCAAGTTTGTCCCTACAAATCCTGTGGCACCAGTAACAAGAAGTTTCATTTTAATCCTTGTGGTAATTAAATTGCCTATTATACATCTTAATAGCCTTTTGTCACCTTTGGAGTTGGCCTTTGGTTCTACTAAATTTTTTTAAAGAGTATCTCATATTCTTTTTAAATATCTATTAATATCCTCTTATGGTTTTTAGAATTTAAGAAACCTAAGATTATAGACTTTTTTATTTATAAAATTACACTGCGTAAATTCTTTCCATCCTGTAGCAATTATACAAACATCACTTTTATCAATAAGTTCTTGAGGGGTTTCTGTGTAACAAATTGGTAATGCATATGTTTGCTTAAAGATGTTATTTGCAATAGGATCATAAGCGGTTATGTTCTTAAACCCCCTTTCCAACAGTCCATCAATGAGAGATTTTGATTTGCTATCTCTAACATCATCGCTTCCTGGTTTAAAACTCAATCCTAAAACTCCAATTTTTGCATCTTTTGAAATTTCTTGTGAAATCTTTTCAAGATAGAAAGTCAAAATTCGTTCATTGGTTTCTATAATCCCTTTTAAAATCTTTGTATCAAAACCTTTTTCTTGTGATTTTTTATGAAGGGCTAAAGTATCTTTTGGTAAGCAATATCCTCCAAAACCCAGCCCTGGATAAAGATAACTTGTAATGTTGGCAGGATTCCCATAGAATCTCTTATCTTGGTGTAGAACTTGAAATGAAAGTTGTATATCTATATTTCCTATCTTCTCTGCAATCATGCTCATTTCATTGGCAAAACTAATTTGCATTGCCAAGGTGGTATTACTCAGGTATTTGATAAACTCTGCAGAGTTGAGATTTGTAAAAATAATTGGTGCATTGAATGGCTTGTAGATTTTTCTAACAATCTCAAGTTCTTCTGAAGAACCAACGACTATACGATCTGGATTTAAGAAATCATGATATGCAAACCCCTCTCGCAAGAACTCTGGATTGGTAGCCAAAAAACAATCAGAGCTATCTCCCATGTTTACTTTCAAATTAAGCGTTCTTAGAAGGGGGATAAAAACCTCTTCTGATGTTGATGGAGGTATGGTCGATTTAACTATAAGAGTAGGTTTTGGCTTGCAGATTTTTATTAGCAAGGCAGTTTCTTTTAAGGATTTGATTAAAAAACTAAGATCTGCTGAACCCTCTTTATCCATAGGAGTACCAATGCAATAAAAAACTACATCGGTATCACGCAAAGCATCCTCAAGACTACTGGTAATAAAAAAATTCTTTCCAATTACATCTTGTAAACCTTCTTGTAGGCCTTCTTCAAAGAAAGGTATTTGACCTTTTTGTAGTAGACTAGATTTTGACTGATCTATCTCATAGCCAAAAGTTTTAAAACCTTTCTTGGCAAAACCAACCGCTGTAGTAAGTCCAACAAAACCTAATCCAATAACCGTTATTTTAATGGACTTCATTTTATTGTTCCTTTAAAAAATTAAGATATCTCCCAACTCCCTCATGTACAAGTATTGTAGGGTTGTAATCTATTTCTTTTTTTGCTTTTTGTATATTTGGGCATCTTCTTTGAGGATTATGTGTTAGATAATCTTTTTCTTTGGACTGATCATAAATAACCTTACCTGTATAGCCAAAAATATCTCTTCCTTGTTGCATATATATATCTGAGAGTTCTGCAATTGAAATTTCTGGCTTATCTATTCCAATGTTAAAGTAGTCAAAACTATCATGTAATAAAACCTTTAAGTAACCAGCGATTGCATCTGATATATAGCAGAAAGTTCTGGTAGGAGTTCCTTTACTTAGTATTTTAATATCCGCATTTTGGATAACTGCTTGTGCAAAGTCAGCAACAACTCTTTTATCATTAACGCTCATACCAGGACCATAATTATTAAAAGGTCTTGCTATTGTAATTGGCATTTGATATTTTTGATGGAATAAATAGCAAATCGTCTCTCCAAATCTTTTTGATTCATCATAGCATGCTCGTGGTCCAATACAAGATACATTGCCACGATACTCTTCTAAAGTTGGTATATTTTCTGGTGAAGGATCCCCGTAAATTTCGGAACTTGAAAAAAATAAAAAACCCTTTAATGGTTTATCTTTGTAGAACTCTAATAGGTTTCTTAATCCCCAGACATTTGCATCCAATGTTTCGATTGGATATGCTCTATAAAAACTAGGAGAAGCAATACTAGCTGCATGAATGATTAAATCTGCATCAATGGCATTTGGAATGCTTGCAATATTATCCTTAATGATATTAAATTCACTAATTTCTAGAATATTATTAGAATTATCCGCAAGAAGACTTAGCCACTTTGGTTTGCCAAACATAAAGTTATCAAGACCTATAATCTTTTTGAGATTCAAAGTCTTTGCATATTGTACAAAGAAGTGCATGAGATAGAAACCTAAAAAACCACCACATCCCGTAACAAGTATAGTAGAACCTTGAAGTTTGTTCCTCTGTTTAGAATTTAAACTTTCAAAAATATAATTTAAATCTTCATTAACAATGCTATTCATTTTATTTCTCCTTATTGCCATTTCTTCCATGGAGCACAATTGTGTTGCCATAAATATTGAAGATCATTTTTGTCTTTTAAAGTATCCATGCATTTCCAAAAACCATGATGCTTATACGCATAGAGCTCCCCATCCTTGGCAAGATCTCTAAGAGGATCTTGTTCAAAAACAACACTCAAAGGATCTTCTTTCATTGACAGTTTCTTTTGCTGAGCTTTATAGATATAATCAAAAACTTTAGGCTCGCATATAAAAAATCCCCCATTGATATAACCAGAGCCATTGGCACAATCTCCTTTAGGTTTTTCTACAAAACTATTGATTTGATTAGTTGAATTATTGATATCTAAGACACCAAACTTGCCATTTGGCAAAATTGAAGTCATTGTTGCTGCTCTCTTATGTTTTTTGTGAAATTCCAATAGCTCATTAATATCAATATCGCAAAGTCCATCACCATATGTAAGCATAAAAGTTTCATTGTTTACAAAGTCTTTTGCATGGTAGATTCTACTACCTGTCATTGTATCTTGCCCTGTATATAACATTGTAACCTTCCAAGGCTCAATCCTCATCTTATGCATATGGATATTATTATTAGACATATCAATTGTGATATCAGAATATCGTGTATAGTAGTTCAAAAAATATTCTTTGATTATATGACTTTTATATCCTGTTAATATAATAAAATCATTTAGACCATAATGGCTATAAATTTTCATAATATGCCATAAAATAGGTTTTCCTCCTATTTCTACCATAGGTTTTGGCTTTAGAGTAGTTTCTTCAGACAACCTTGTTCCAAGTCCACCAGCAAGAATTAAGACTTTCATAATTTTTAACCTTTTAAGTTTGGCTTATTATATCTAGTTTTGTTGCTTTAGTTTTTACAATTAAAGCGATGCTAAAATCAGCCTGATAATCATCCGTTGTGTTACAAAAATATATTTTATTGGATTGTCTATATAATTTTTGAAATTTGGGGATAATGCTCTAATATTTTTTCAAGCTGAATTTGATTTTGACCTCCAAGGCCATTTTGATCTCCAAGGTTTGGGCTTTCAAAATGAGAAATGCTTTTTTGAAGATTTTTCATACTATTATCAACTACCACAGTTTGAGTGTTATTTAAGATGGCCATGCTCCAGAAGTATAGATCGTCAGCTAGTGGAGCCAATCTTGTTATTTTCTCATAATCAGAAATATCTTCATGAAGACAGTTTGGGGGATAGATGACGCCTGCTGCTCCCACGGCCAAATGTTTTAAAGAAGGAGTTTTGCTCTCTGTAGAATTCCAGCTATTCACAGGGACATGAAGTTCAACTTTAGCTGCCAAGTGTGTACTAATACACATTGGAAATTTGCAATATGACTCCCAAAGAGATGTTAGCCAATGCTTAGGATAATAAATATCATCATCTACGGTTATGATAGGTAGATTAAGATTAAGTTGTAGAGTTGGAAGGAGTTTTTTGTATGATTTAAGATCTCTGCACCATCTAATCTCTATCATTTTTCCCCATTTTTTGTTGCTTATTGTTTTTGTTAGGGTTGTAGGAAGTTTCTTATCTGGGAATTGTTCCATTGCTAACCATAAGATAATCTTTTGGGGATGTTTATCTTGTCTTATTAGGGATTGAAGAGTGTAGTGAACATACTTAATTCTTGCTGGAAATGATGTAAGAGAAATGATGCAAGGCAAAACTTCTTTATTTGACATTGGATTGTGAAATCTAGAAGAAGAATTCCACCACATACGATAAAGGATGACTATAGCTGTGTATCTAAAAAATCTGTAAGTATCAACAAGTAATTTATAGCGTTTTAATCTTATTCGAAGTTCTTTAAGTAAAGACATTTTTACCTCATTGTTATTTTATAAAATAAAAGCTTAGAAAGTGTGAGTTGGGCTTTGATTATCTTAGCCTTCTTTCTAGAAAATTTTAAGAGTATTTGATTTTATTTAAAATGAATTATTAAGTAAAACTTAAAAATTGTTGAAATTATAATATTTTCTTGAGGACAAATCAATATAGGATAGGTGTCTTAAAAAAATAACCCATAGTGATTTTTCATATCTAAAATGCAAAAATACTTATTTTTATCTAGATTTAATCCATGTAGAAATATTTTAGATTGAGTCAAACAATAAAATTAAATTACTAAATTAAAAATTTAGATAAAAATTAAAGATGCTGTTTTTACTTTTGATAGCAAAGATTGGAAAAGTTGCACATAAAATAATGTAACTACTTTTTATAAAAAATAAAATGGATTTTAATTTAATGTTTTATCCTAAAAGATTTCTAAAAAATTGATGGAATAGTTTGCTTTTAGGGAATAAAAAGGTATGTGATGAAATATTAGTGGATATTTTGGAGTTTGATGGGAATAAAATTAAGGTTTAAGGCTATAAAGATGATGTGAGTGTTTGTTTGATATCACAAAGAATGCCTGTTGTTTTCAATAAGAGCGGGATGTATTAAAATCTAAAAATTTAATTAAAAGTTAAAATTATTTTGTGTAAAATAACGGCCATACTTGAAAAGAGGGTTGTTAAGAAGGGAGTGGGGAGACTTGTCTTGATATCTTTTAATGTATTTTTGCTTCTATAATGATTTAGGTAATGGGTTTCCTCTAGGTCTTTTGTTTGATGGATCTAGAGATGAAGCATTGTTGTTTTTTGAAGCATCTAGGCTAGGTTTTATTATTTTGTTCTTGGTATTATCTTGAGGTTTGTAGAGCCAAGACATTAGAAACTTTTTAACCAAGTAGCCATCTAAAAATTTTTATTCTTTCTAATCCAAATGTCTTTTTACTATATGGAGGATATCTCAAGTGGATATCAAAAGAAGAGGATCCTTTAAAGATTCCTTTTTTCCTACAAAAAGTTTCAGCGCTAAAGATGCCATGATAGGATCCAATTCCACTGTTACCCACACCTCCAAATGGAAGGTTGTTGTTAGCAACTTGTGCAATACAATCATTAATGCATCCATTACCAAAAGAAATGGTTTGTACTACTTGATCTTGTTTTTCTTTTGCATCGCTAAAAAGATAGAGGGCAAGAGGTTTTTCAAATTTTTGTATAAAGGATATGCATTCATCCAGATTCTTATAAGTGAGTATTGGCAAAATAGGACCAAAAATTTCTTCTTGTAATAGTTTTAGTTGTAATAGTTTTAGTTTAGGATTCTTATTATCTTTTGATCTAACTTGAAAGATGCTTTGATCACCCAAAGTTTCTAATAAGTGTTCTATTAAACCAAAATCAACCAATGTTGGGGAGATTTTTAGAGCTTTTTGATCTATATGCCCACCAAAGATGATTCGTCCCTCTTCTTTAATTTCTTTAAGCTCTTGAAGCAAATCTAGCAGGCGTTGAAAATGTCTAGGAGAAATAATCTTGCAATAGTCTTTGGAATTAATAATACTTTGATTTATTTCTTGATTCTGATGGTGATTTTTTTGATCATTGGTGTATAGATTGATGATATTTTGCTTAAGGTTTTCAACCACGCATTCCTTTAGATCTTGCTGTATTAAAAGAAGGTCTGGAGCAATGCATGTTTGACCTGAATTTAACCATTTTCCCCATGCAATTTTTCTAGTGATAATTTGCACATTTTTATAATCTTCTACAATACAAGGATTCTTGCCTCCAAGTTCTAGAGTGATAGGGGTGAGATTTTTTGCAGCCTCCTGCATTACAATTCTTCCAACTGATTCACTACCTGTAAAAAAGATATAGTCAAATTTTTGTTGAAGTAAATATTCTCCTACTTCTTTTCCACCTTGTAAAACACATACAAAATCTTTTAAAAAGGCTCTGGCAATAATTTTTTCTAAAATATTAGAGGAATGTTGAGAATATTCAGAGGGTTTTAAAATTACACAATTTCCAGAGGCAATTGCTCCAACTAGAGGTATAAGACTAAGATTTATGGGGTAGTTCCAAGGTGAAATAATCAAGACTACCCCATAGGGTTCATAATAAATTTTACTTTTGCCACCTAGATGGCTTAAGGGAGATTTTACGGATTTTGGGGTTGTGTATCTTTTTACCCATTTTCTTGCACTTTTAATTTCCTTATAGACTTGGGCTATTTCAGACATAAAGCCTTCTTCTTTAGATTTATTAAGATCTAAATAAAGAGCTTGAAGAATCTGTTCTTCGTGATATTTAATACTCTCTAGTATTGAATCAAGTGCTTGTAATCTTGCAGATTTTGAGAGTGTTTTATGACTATAAAAGAATTCTTTTTGTCGCAGGATGATGGAAGAGATTTCCTTTTGCATATCTACCTTCTTTATTGTGCTATCAAGTTTTTAGATAGAGTTTAAAAACCAAAACCCTAACAAGTGATTTATTATTCTATAATTTAAGTTTTAAAAAATGGAATACTGACTAGGAACTATGGATAAAAATATAGAATTAAAATCAATGATCAATAAAAAATTAAATATTAATGGTCTAGAACTAACAAATAAGCTACAAGACTCAAGCATTTCCCTAGCTTTCTTTGATCCTCAATATAGAGGTGTATTAGATAAGATGAGATATGGCAATGAGGGTGAGAGACAAAAAGGTAGAGCAGAGTTAATTCAAATGAATGAGGAGATAATTATTGATTTTATTACCCAAATTCATAGAGTCTTAAAACCAAGTGCTTATTTGATGCTTTGGATTGATAAATTTCACCTTTGTGAGGGAATTAAAGATTGGACTAAAAATACAACACTTCAAATTGTAGATTTAATCACTTGGGATAAACAAAAAATGGGAATGGGTTATCGCACAAGACGGCAGAGTGAATATTTACTCATCTTGCAAAAAAAACCCATCAAAGCCAAGGGCACTTGGAATCTTCATCATATTCGTGATGTATGGAGTGAGAAGATTCCTCAAGAAGAAATCAAACTCCACCCTCATAGCAAACCTAAAGCATTGCAAAAAGCACTGATACAATCTTGCACACAAGAAGGAGATGTTGTTCTTGATCCTGCAGCAGGTAGTTTTAGTGTGTTTGAATGCTGTATGGAATTGGGAAGAAATTTTATAGGGACAGATTTAGTGAAAGAGGATTAATCAAATAATTTTGCATTAAAACTTATTCCAAAAATAAGAGTTCCAAGATCATTGCTTCTAAAAGAATTGAGATAGGCAAGATCCAAAGAAATATTATCTTTATGGATAAGAAAAGAGGCACCTATTTGATAGAAAGAAGCATTTAAAAGAAGATGGGGTGCATTTGAGGTGCTAAATTCTGACACAACCCAGATTCTTTTTGTGATATTTCCACTAATGCTTGCACCTAGGGTCAAAAGATTTTGTTTCATACCTGTATGATAAGCCCAGCCAATATTTATGGTTGTGCGGAGTCTTTCATTCAGCCAATTAAAACTTAGGGGAAAATAGGCATAAAAATTACTATTGCGATGGGAGATATCAGTGTTGATAATACTGCCCCCAATAATTCCAATATTAAAAAAATTATCTTTTGTTGTATAAAAGCCTTGTTCTATCTCTATAAATCCTTTATTTTCTAGGCTTTGGGTTGAGGCATTGTTTGCAATTTGCAAGGAAGTATATTTAAAAATTACACAATCTCCATAAAATCCTAAATTTTGCGATTTTTGAGAGGCATTTAACCATATATCAAACTCACAAGTACCTTTATCTGCTGTAAAAGTATCACCAACTATAGTCCAACCAGCAGCATAGATACAGCAACAATAAACACATAATAAGAAGATTTTTTTTATCATTTTTGCTACTATAGTTCTAGGATTTTAAACTTCAATTATACTAATTTATTTACTGAACTCTAGGAGGGTGTATTTTTAGATTTGTTTTTTTGATTTTGGTGGTGTATTGTTTTGTTGATGGTAGTGAAAAGGATGGAGATGTTGAAGTAGTGCCTTATAAAAAACACTTTTTTTCTATTATTACCCAAAATGATTCTTATTTTAGTGTGTATATCGATAGATACTATACAACAGGGCAAGGATTGCTTTATAGCTCCAAGGAAGGTTCTTATAAATTTTTAGATTTTTTAGGATTGGTAAAAGGGGTAAGTTCTTTTAGTGTTGCAATAAATCAGAGCATTTATGCGCCAAAAGATAGAAAAGCTATTTTTCCAGAATATAAGAGTCATCCCTATGGCGGATATACAAATGTGGGATTTTTTTGGCATCATCGCAGCAAGGATATTCTGGAAAATATTGGGATAAGAATAGGAGTTACAGGAAGAATATCTTTTGCGCAAGAAGTGCAAGATTTTGTTCATGGTCTAATTGGCAGCATCATATTGAGAGGTTGGGATACGCAAATTCATAATGAATTTATTTTAAATGGACATTATGACTGGACCTATCGTTATAAGATAGCAGATTTTTGGAATTTTTCTTTGGATATGCTACCAAATGTTGAATTTGCACTAGGAAATGCAAATATTTATGCCAAAGGGGGTGTTGTTTTTAGGATTGGCAGGAATCTTGAAACAACTTTTTTACCTCAAGGAATTGCTGGGGAAAATGGCGGATTAAATACAGGTAGAGTATTTAAAGATGGAGTAGGATATTATTTGTTTTTTGGAGTAAATGGAGGGTATGTAGCTAGAAAACTCTTTATTCAGGGAAATAGCTTTTCTTCCTATCAAAGAGCAGACTTGATTCATTGGGTGGGAAGCTTGGTTGCAGGTATATCCATAGTCTCTGGAAGAATGTCTTTTACCTATCAAGCTGTCTATACTTCAAAAGAGTTTCAAAAACAGGATATGGCACATGGCATAGGAAGTCTTAATTTTTCTTGGAGTTTTTAAGACCTTTTTTATCCTTTTGTATATAAAGACAAACAGGTATGATAAATAGTGTAAGAATCATCGAACTAATCACCCCTCCAAGGACTGGTGCAGAGATTCTCTTCATGACTTCACTTCCTACACCATCATTTAACATAATAGGGATTAGAGAAAAGATTAGTGAAAAAACAGTCATAAGTTTTGGTCTAAGCCTTTTTGTTGCACCATCAATAATACATTGTTTTAGAGTTTTTTGCGGGTAGTCCTTTAGTGACTGATTGAGATAAATCATCATTACAATTGCAGTTTCAGCAGCAACTCCTAAGAGGGCTAAAAAGCCAACAATAACAGCAATGCTTAGATTATAGTTTAATAAATCAATTGCAATAAAGCCTCCCAAGATAGAAAAAGGAAGAGTGAAAAAGACAATAAGGGTATCAGATAGGTTTTTTAGTGCAAGTAATATGAGTATAAAAATTAAAAAGAGTGTAATGGGGATGATAAATTTCATGCTTTGTAAAGAGGAATTTAAATGCTGACTTTCTCCAGAGAACTCATAGTAGTAACCATTTGGCATTTTAATTTCTTGAAGAATTCTTGTGGCATCTTTTGTGTAGGTATCAATAGTGGTATTTTCATTTGGAGTAATATAAACAAAATTAACCTTCAACCCTCCCTCATTTTTAAATTCCAAAGGAGATTCTTTATAAGTAATTGTGGCAAGGAGAGAAAGGGGAGTAAAGCCATAGTTTGTTTTAATGTAGAGATTCTTGATAGATTCTAATTGATTTCTTTGATCCTCTTGAAAGCGCACACTAAGGCTATAGCTTTTGGTTCCATCTATAATAGTAGAGATTTTTCCTCCTCCAATTCCTTGATTTACAAAATCTAGAATTTCTTCCTTGCTAATGCCATATTGTGCGAGTTTTTCTTCCTCTATATCAATATCTAAAAAATATCCTAAATTGCTTTTTTCTGCAAAAACTGAAAGGGTTCCACTATAAGATTTTAGTTTTTCTTCAATCTGTAAGGAGATTTCTTGCACCCTATCATAATCACTTCCAAAAACTTTGATACCAAGAGGAGTTCTTATGCCTGTAAGAAGCATATCTACACGACCCTTTATTGGATAGGTCCAAGAGTTTGTAAGTCCTTTGATTTGAAGGGCTTTTTCAAACTCATTTCTTAATTTTTGAGAATCCATCCCCTTGCGCCACATTTTCTTAGGTTTAAGGGCAATAAAAGTTTCAATCATAGCTAGTGGTGCAGGATCTGTTGAGGTATTGGCATTGCCAATTTTTCCAAAAACGCTTTCAACTTCTGGAAATTGTTTAAGGATTTGATCGCTTTTTTGCAGTAGGTATTTTGCACTTTCTATATTAATTCCATAATTTGTAACAGGCATATACATTATAACTCCCTCATCAAGAGGAGGCATAAATTCCCATTTTTGTTTTTGGTAGATAAAACCAATAGAAAAAATTCCTAAAACACATAAAATTAAAAAGGGATATCGTATTTTTATCATTTTTTCTAAAAGAGGAACATAGAGAAAACTAAAAAATCTATTTAGAGGATTTTTTTCTTCATCAGATACTTTTCCTTTCAAAAAATAAACCATTAAAACAGGTATGAGAGTGATAGATAAAATAGCTCCTAAAAACATTGCAAAAGTTTTAGTGTATGCAAGAGGAGTAAAGAGCTTTGCTTCTTGATTGCTTAGTCCAAAGATGGGTAAAAATGAAATAGTAATAATCATAAGTGCGAAAAATACAGCGCTGCCAACCTGCTTTGAGCCTTTTGTAATTGCAATCATTCTATCCTTATTGCTATAAGGATAGGGTAATGCCAAGAGATGTTTATGTGCATTCTCGACCATTATGATAGAAGCATCTACCATAGCACCAATTGCAATTGCAATTCCTCCTAGGCTCATAATATTTGATGAGATTGAAAAAAATTTCATCAACAAAAAGCTAAAAAGAACACACAAAGGAAGTGTGATAATTATAATCAGAGCACTCCTTAAATGAAGCAAAAAGATCCCAACCACCACTAGGACAATGAGGCATTCTTCAATGAGCGTATGCCAAAGATTTTTGATTGCATCTTGAATAAATAGGGTTCTATCATAAACATTTGAGATTGTAATATCAGGATTTTCTTTTTGGATTTCTTTTAGCCTATTTTTGATTGCTTGAATGACATTGAGTGTATCTGCTTGATATCTTACAAGCACAATACCTCCAACCACCTCTCCCTTTCCATTTAAATCTGCAATTCCTGTTCTTGGAATTGGTGTTTGATTTACTCTAGCTATATCAGAAATTTTAAGAGGAATGGAATCTGTGGTTTTTATAACAATGTCTTTTATATCAGAAATGTTTTTTAAATAACCATTTACACTGACAATTTGTTCAAATCCACTTTGTAGCACTACACCACCACTGCTATCATTATTGGATTGTTTGACTCGTTTGACAATCTCATCAAAGCTTACATCATATTGGATCATTTTTTGATTATCAAGAGTGATTTCATAATTTTTTTCAAAACCGCCAATACTAGCTACTTCACTCACACCATCCACTCTTAAAAGGTCATATTTATAATAAAAATCTTGAAGGGTTCTTAGTTCTTGGAGAGTCTTGGTTTTACTGCTAAGTGCATAAATAAAAGCCCAACCAATGCCACTAGAATCTGGACCCAGTGATACTTTTGCATCTTTTGGCAAAAGAGGAAGAATGGAGCTAATTTTTTCTAAAATCCTACTGCTTGCCCAATAAATGTCGGTTTTATCTTTAAAAATTACATAGATGAGTCCTCTACCATATCCACTCATTCCTCTGACTACTTCTGTATTTGGCACACTCATTAAAGATGAGGTAAGGGGAAAAATAACTTGATCATCAATTACTTTTGGAGATTGTCCTTCATATTCTACTTGAAGAATAACTTGGACAGGACTTAGGTCAGGAAGGGCATCAATAGGAGTTTTTTTGATTGCCCATATTGAAGCAAGGATTCCAAGAAATGTAAGGATTAAAATAGCAATTTTATTGCGTATTGAAAGATCAATAATTTTTCCTATCATTATTCATATTCCCCACTAGCTTGTGCATCAGCATCAAGAATAAATAGTGCATTTTCTGCAATCTCATCTTGATTTTTGATACCAGAAAACACCTCATAATCACCATTTGGAAGCCTTTTTGCTTCAATTTGAGTAGGTATAAAACCATCATTATGTTTTAAAAAAACATAGAGTTTGCCATTTCTTAAAATTACACAATCCCTAGGAATAATAAGGGCTTTTTTTGAGGTTTTATAAAGAGTAATTTGTCCAAACATATTGGGAAAAATTTTTAGATCTTGATTGGGGACTAAAAAACGCACTTCAATAAATTTATCATTAGGATTAATTTTTGGAATAATCTCTAAAAATTTTGCAGAAACCATCTTTTTAATTCCCTCAAGTTTTAAATTTGAGTTATTGATATCTGATAGAAGTTGAAGTTCTTCTTGCGGAACCCTTGCGATGAACCAAACTGAACTTAAATCTATGATCTTATAGATAGGGTCACCTTTTTTGATAGACTGACCTTTGGAAATATTTTTTTCAAAAACAAAACCTTTTTTATTTGCAAAAAATGGAACGATTTGTAAGGGTTTTTTTGTTTTTTTTATCTCATTTAAAATTTTTTCATCAAAACCCAAAAGCAAAAGCTTCTTTCTTACATTTGCAACATTGCTTTTAAAATTTATAGCATTGATATATTCATTTTGGGCTTGTAATAGTTCTGGAGAATAGATAGAAAAGAGTTTAGTCTTTTCATTAATATATTCATAGGTTTTTGAAATAAATAGCTCCTCAATAAAACCATCCACTTTTAGAGTTGTAATTCCAATAAGTTCTTCATTTTCAACAATTTTTCCATAATAAGAATGTTTTTCTTGAAATTCTTTTTCTTGAACCACTATCGTTTTGGTATAAAAACCTTCTTTACAAAATAAAAAACTAAAAATACTAAGAAATAAAAAAAATTTCTTCATTGTGCATCTCCTATGCTTTCTAACTCTGCAAATGCAATAAAAATATTGCTTAAAACCTCTGTCTTAAGAATCTCTATTTCAAGTAAATCATTTATTGAAGTGTAATAATCTTTAATAGCAGAAGATGAGTTTGCAATATTTTTACTATAAAGAGAGATGAGTTTTTTACTTTGGGGAATGAGAGTATTTTCAATCAGATCTAATTCTTTTTGTTTGCTGATAATGATATTTTGGAATCTTTTGATTTTACTTTTGACTTCGTTTTCAATGCTTAATGAGGTACTTTGAGTAATTTTTAACTGTGTTTTTGTATTTTCAATCATCAATTTTTCTTTTCCATAAATAGGAAGAGAAAAAGAAATATTAAATGAGAGGAAGTCATCTTGTTTTTCACGATATGCATAGCTTACTCCAATGGAGGGATCACTAAGAAAAGATCTTTTTGCAAGCCTAATATCTTGCATGTCCCTTTCTTCTTTTAATTTTTGAATTTTTAGAACATAGCTATTTTTGTAATAATCAGGAGCAAAGCTTGTTTGGAATTTCTTTGAAAAATTAATATCTTCATTTTTGCCAAAACTAATTTCATCAAGATTAATCATTTGATTTTTTTGATTTTCAGAAATTTGATTAAGCTTGATTTTTATCTTGGCTTGCAGGATTTGGATTTTATAAACTTCTTGAGTTGGGAGTTCGCTAGATGGTGTATTTGCTTGCTGGTTTAAAAATGCTAGATTCTTAAGAGTTTTTTTTAGGATTTTCTCTTGTTGCTTAATTTCATAGTTTTTTATCATTGTAATTTTTATTTGCTTGATGATTTCTTTTTTTAATGCTTGAAGTTCTAGAATTTTTATTTGTCTATCTAGGAGTATTTTTTGACCCTCAATTGTTTTTTTGCCAAATAAATCTATTTTTTGAGAAATGCTAACAGAGATTGTTTGCATAGGATCTCCCCTAAAGGTAGGATTTAGAGGATAAAAAGTATTGAAACCAGATGAAATGATAGGGTTTTCCCATTTTGTAGCAATCCGTGCTTCATATTGTAATTTTTCTATTTCTTGTTCAAGAGTTTTTATTTTTGTGTTTTTTTCAATTGCATCTTCAATAATGCTCTCTAGACTTTGTGAGTAAAGACATTGAACTAAGAGAGCCAAGAATAAAAGACGCATTGGATTGCCTAAAAGTCGATACTACTTTTATAGGTATATTTTTTGCCCTCAACTTCAATTTGGAATCTAAGTTGCCAAGTTCCACCATGTGGGAGGCTTACCCTAGCAATATACCCTTCACTACTTTCTTTAGCAATCGCCTCAAAATCCATTTTTGGCATACCAGGCATTGGAGGCATAATAGCCTTAAGATTAATTTTTGCATCACTAACTCTTTGCCCATCTTTTTTAAGTTCAATGACAAAATCATTCATCCCACTACTTAGAGGCTTTTTAGTCTTATAGCTTATATCAAAGTCTCCAATCTTCCCTTCTTGAGCGAACATAAAACTAGTAAAAAATAAGCACAATGCCATTTGAAGTATTTTTTTCATTTTCTTTCCTTTATTTTTTATGCGCCAGATTGTAGAAAAGTTGTGTGGAATAAGTGTGGAATCTAAAAGTTTATTTCAAAAATATTGTAACCATCTTGATGATAGATTTTTAAAGTCCATTTGTTTTTTTGGACAACCTTTTGAATAATATCTAAACCAATTCCATAACCCCTAGAGTTAAGATTAAACCTAACATAGCGCTGGGTAATATCATTGGTAATATCACTGGGTATTGCTTTTCCTGTATTTTTAACTATGAGTTTTTTATCACTTAACTCAAAAATAATATTACCCCCAGATTGATTATGTTTAATTGCATTGCTCAATAAATTATCAATCATTCTTATGATAGATTCTTTGTCTGTAAAGAAAAAGACTTTTTGTTTTTGTTGAAAAACAAGCTTGATTTGTTTTTCCTCAAGAAGCGTTTCAAACATTTCGATGCGATTTTGAAGTAATGCTAAAAAATCTATATTCTCTCTTACCTCTCTTATTTCTCCTAGAAATAAAAAGGTTAGATTGTCATAGAGAAAATTAATCCTTTTGCAAGCTTTTTGTATGCGCATCAGCTTTGTTTCATTTACACCACTTTGGAGAGAATTTACACTCATCATGAGTGCAGAAATTGGAGTATTTAATTCATGTGTAATATCTTTAATAAAATGATCTAAGAGTTTGATTCCTGTATGTATGGGGGATAAAAACATTTTTCCCATAATAAAACCAAAAATAAGTAGGATGCATAAGCACAATAAAGTGCCAATAGTTATGTGAAAGATTAATTTTTTTATATCGTTTTTAAAGTTTGTTTTAATAAGTATCCATTCAACCCCTAAATGCCCATAAGTGCTATTGCTTAATAAATAAGCATCAAAGTTTTTTATGAAAAATTTCTTATCACTCTCCATAAATTCAAGATTGCCATAAAGTCGGTTTTTATTCTTATCAAATAGTGAAAAAGAAGAATCCTTTTCTTCAAATTTTGCAAAGAGTTTAGGAAGATCCACCCAATTGCCACTCATATGTTGATAGATGGCTTCTTGAGCAATATTGGAGCTTTTTAAAAGCACAGAATCTTTGATATGCTTATAGATTTGATCTTTTTGAACCAAAAATATCAAAAAAGCAACAAGGCTTAAAAGAGAAACAGAGGATATGATATAAAACCCTAAAAATCGAATTAGGGAACGCCTTTCATATTGTATTAAAACGATAGCCACTTCCTTTTATATTTGAGATGCTTTTAAACCCAAGATAAGATCTAAGATTTTTAATATAACTTCTGATTGTTGTTTCACTAGGTGCATCCTCATAAGTCCAGACATTGACAATAATTTCTTGGAGTGAAAGAATCTGATTGGGATATTTTAGAAAAAACATAAGTATTTCTTTTTCTTTTTGTCTCAAAAAAATTGTTTTATTAGCCTCAATGTCTAAGAGTGCGTGGTTTTTAGAATCAAATTTAAATCTTGAGGATATTGAAATTTCTTGAGAGAGATAGTGTTTAGTAATATTTTGGATTCTAATCTCTAACTCATCTAAATCAAATGGCTTTTTAATGTAATCATCACACCCAATCTCAAATCCTTTTTTCAAATCTTTGGTGCTACTTAGAGCTGTAATAAAAATGGCAGGAGTTTTATCTTGAAGCTCTCTTAAAGATTTTAGGAGCGAGAAACCATTTAGTGAAGGGACTTGAATATCAAGCAATAAGAGATCAAATTTATTTTGCAAAAGAATTTCTTGAGCTTCTATTCCATCTTTAGAAGTTTCTACCTCATACCCCTTTTCTAGTAAAAACTCTTGGATAATCTCACAGAGTAGTAAGTCATCTTCAAGCAAGAAAATTTTCATTTACATTGATTCCTAGATCTCATATTCAGGAATGTTAGTCTAGCTTGAAAGATTAAAGATTAAATAAATAAACTTTAGTTTGTATTTAGTAATGATTACTAAAAGAATAGTAAAAAGATATTTTGCTAGAATTCCAAAATTGTGTAAAAATTTTTAAAAAAGATTAGAGGGTTAAATATGCTACAGACAATAAATCTTACAATGAACTATGCTACAAAAAAGCTTTTTGAAAACATCAATTTAAAGCTTGATGCAGGAAAGAGATATGGATTAATTGGAGCAAATGGTGCGGGAAAATCTACCTTCTTAAAAATTCTTTGTGGAATCTATGAGGCTAGCAGTGGTGAGATAGTGATTAATCCAAATGCAAGGCTTGGGGTTTTGGGACAAGATCAATATGCTTTTGAGGAACTAAGTCTTAAAGATGCGGTTTTGGTTGGAAATAAGAGATTGTTTGATGCAGTTAAGGAAAAAGAAGAGCTTTATGCCAATGGTGATCTTAGTGATGATAAGGTGAATGAGAGACTTGGAGAGCTAGAAATTATTTGTGCAGAAGAAGATCCAATGTATGAGTATGAGGTTGTGATTGAGAAGATTTTGCAGGATTTGGGATTTCCTATATCTCAGCACAATGACTTAATGAAAACATTGACAGGTAGCGATAAATTTAAAATCTTATTGGCCCAAGTTTTATTTCCAAAGCCAGATATTTTACTTTTAGATGAGCCTACAAACAATCTTGATTTGCCTGCAATTGCTTGGCTTGAAGAAAATTTGAAGCGTCATGAAGGGACAATGGTAGTAATTAGTCACGATAGACATTTTTTGAATACAGTTTGCACTCATATTTTAGATTTAGATTTCAAAACTATTAGAGAGTTTGCAGGTAATTATGATGATTGGTATATTGCATCAACTTTGATTGCCAAACAACAAGAAATGGAGCGCAACAAGAAACTAAAAGAAAAAGAGGAATTAGAGAATTTTATTGCAAGATTCTCAGCTAATGCAAGCAAGGCAAAGCAAGCTACCTCAAGACAAAAACAGCTTGAAAAGCTTGATATTAAAGCCCTTGAGGTTTCTAGTCGTAGGGATCCAAGTATTGTTTTTAGACCTAAGCGTATGATTGGCAATGAGGCTTTGGAGTGCGAGGGTATTTCAAAATCTTATGAGAATAAAGTGGTTTTAAAAGATGTTAGTTTAAAGATTTTACCAGGAGATAAGATTGCTCTAATTGGTGGGAATGGGGTAGGTAAGACCACTTTATGTAAAATCCTAGTTGAAGAGATGCCAGCAGATAGTGGCAGTGTTAAGTGGGGAGCTACGACAGAGAGAGGTTATTTTCCTCAAAATGTAAGTGAAAGTATTAAAGGAGAAGAAACCTTATATGAATGGTTGAGAGGGTTTAATAAAAAGGCTGATAGTGGTGAAATTCGTAATGCACTTGGTAGAATGCTATTTAATGGAGAAGAGCAAGAAAAGAGTATCGATGCTCTAAGCGGAGGCGAAAAACATCGTATGGTGCTATCAAAACTAATGCTTGAGGGAGGTAATTTTTTAGTACTTGATGAGCCTAGCAATCATTTGGACTTAGAATCTATAGTTGCTTTAGGAGAAGCTTTGTATCGTTTTGAGGGGAATGTTATTTGTGTGAGTCATGATAGAGAGCTTATAGGAGCTTTTGCAAATCGTATTATTGAACTTATAGATGATGGGGATAATGGGGTAAAAATAATTGATTTTAGAGGTAGCTATGAAGAATATCTTTTAAGATAAAAAAGATAGAAATTTGATTGCATAATCAACTTTTTAATGAGATATAATAAGCAACTAAAAATTTTCAAGGAAAGATTGTGTTAAAACTAATACCTTTAATTTTTGGGCTCCTGTTTATTGGCGTTGCAAAAGATTTAAGTATGCAGGAAGCTTGGGAGTATGTGTTAGAGCATAATGATGGGATTAAAGCAGAGGAGTTGGGAGTAAAAAGACAAGAAAAACTTACTCTATCTTCTAAACTTTCTTTTTTACCTGTGATTGATTTTACAGCTTCTTATATTCATTTGGCAGATACTATTGGCTTAAGCACTGTAGAGACAAAGAATAAGATTATAGGATCTGTGGGTAATGGCGTTGGTACATCCTTGCTTCAGGGGATTTTAGATCATATTCCTAATAAAATTGATTTTGTCAAACAAGATATTATTGTGGGTTCTTTGAACATTATTTATCCTCTTTACACAGGAGGAAAAAGAATCTATGCTACAAGAATTTCAAAATTACAGGAAAAAGATGCCATTGAGGCATTGCGCTTAAAAAAGCTTGCCACCTTTGAGGAGCTAGTAAAAATTTATTATGGAGTTTGGTTGCAACAAGAAGTCTTGCAAACCTTACAAGATATTGAAAATGGTGCAAAGATTCATTATCAAAATGCCCAAAAACTACAAAAAGCAGGACAGATTGCTAAACTTGAAGTTTTAGGTGCACAGGTTGCTTTAGATAAGGCTATGAATAAAACAAAAGAAACTCAAAATGCCCTTGAAGTTTCCCAAATGGCATTAAATATTGTCTTGGGATTAGATGGGGTAAATCCAAGTTCTAAGATTATTGTGCCAAGAAAACTTATAGGAGAAAATGAAAGTTTTTTTGTACAAAAGACACTAGATTCTTATCCAATATTAAAGAGTTTGGATCAAAAGGTGCTGATTACAAAACAGCTTTATAAGATAGAGGTATCAAAGTTTCTTCCAGAAGTAGCTTTAAGTGGCTCTTATTTTGTTAATAATAATTTTTTATTAAATCAATCCCTACCATCTTGGTATGTAGGTATTACTGCTAGAATGCCCCTTATTACTCCTGGTGGAAGAATACCACAACTTCAAGCCACAAAAATTACGCAAATGCAACTTGATAAAACAAAGTCTCAAGCTACCAAGGATATGGAATTGCTTGTAAAACGCACTTATAAGGAAATGCAATTTGCACAACAAGAGTATTGGAGTTTAAATTCTAGTATAGAGCTTGCCAAAGAAAATTTGAAGCTTCAAGAGAAGGCCTTTACACAAGGACTTGCAACAAGCATACAAGTTACAGATGCTAGAAATATGCTTGCTTCAGTTTTGATTGAGCAAAAGACAATTGCATATAAGTATGTGATTTTGCTTTCAAAACTTATGGCAGTGAGTGATAGTATTGCAATGTTTTATGAAATTCAAAGGTAAGGTGTAATAATGATAGAAGAAGAAAAACAAGATAAGAAGAAAAAAAAGAAGCAAAAAGAAAAGAAAGAAATACAAGAGAAAAATAAAGAATTTGTTTTTGGTGCTAAAGATTTATCAAAAGATAAGGCGAAAGAAAAGATAAAAAAAGAAGTGGAAAAAAAGCCCAAGAGTGGTAAAAAAAGGATTTTGGAGTTTATCTTTTTTGGAATCTTGTTATTTTGTATTTTAGCGTGGCTTGGGGTAACTTTCTATCGTGCATATCAGCCAAAGCCCCAAATTATTCAAGGACAGATGTAGGCAAGAGAATATAGTGTAAGCTCAAAGCTTGCGGGAAGAATTGAGGGCATAAAGGTAAAGCGTGGGGATATGGTAAAAAAGGGGGATTTGATCTATCAAATTCATAGTCCTGAAGTTGAAGCAAAGCTTACACAAGCACAAGCAGGTTATGAAGCAGCAAAAGCCTTAAGTGAAGAGGCAAACAAAGGTTCAAGACAAGAGGCAATTTTGGCTGCAAAGGATGTGTGGTCTTCTGCAAAAGCAATGGCAGATTTAACTCAAAAAACTTATCAAAGAATAGAAGAGCTTTATAAAAGTGGTGTTGTAAGTTTGCAAAAAAAAGATGAGGCATTTGCTGCATATGAAAGTGCAAAGCATAATGAAAATGCAGCTTATCAGCAATATAAAATTGCTTTAGATGGCTTGAGGGATGAGACTAAGCGTGCTGTTTTTGAAAAAGAAAATGTTGCAAAAGGCCAAGTAAATGAGGTGGAGGCATATATAAAGGATGTTAATGCATATGCTCCTGTATCTGGAGAAGTTAGCAATGTATTATTGCACAATGGAGAGCTTAGTCCAAGTGGTTTTCCTGTAGTGATGTTAATTGACTTAGAGGATTCTTGGCTAAAAATAAGTGTCAATGAGCAATATCTCTCAAAATTTCAAAAAGATAGTGTTTTTGAAGGCTATATCCCAGCGCTTCAAAGAAGTGTTAAATTTAAAGTAGAGTATGTATCTGTAATGGGAGATTTTGCAACTTGGAAAGCAACGACAGGCAGTAAGGGTTATGATATGAAAAGCTATGAGATTGAAGCAAGACCTTTGGAAAAAATTGAAGGCTTTAGAGTCGGGATGAGCGTATTGGTTAGGGTAGATTGATGCCTCCATTATTTTGGGCTTTATTTCGTAATAAATTCTTATGGATTGTTTATCTAGCAATGCCTATTTTGTTAGGGGGCATAATCTATAGCATTTTTATAGATGCATTGCCTAGAAAACTCCCAATAGGAGTGGTTGATTTTGATAAGAGCACTCTCTCAAGAGAGCTCATTTATGATATGCAAGCATCCCCTACCTTCTCATTAAATCGCTACTACACTTCTATTAGTGAAGCAAAGAGAGATTTAAGCGATGGTCATATTTATGCTATTGCTGTGATTCCTGATGGATTGCAAAGAGGTGTAAAACTTGGCATAGAACAAAAAATAGCTCTTTACTACAATACACAATTTATTTTGATTGGAAAAGCATTAGATAGTGCTTTTTTGCAAGTTGTGAGTATTTTAAATGCAAAAATACAAACAGGCAATAATCTTGTAAAAACCAAAAATATGAGTATGGCAATGGGTGCTAGCTTACCTATCTTGCCACATATTGACCCACTTTTTAATACACAAAGCAGTTATGCTCAGTTTCTAGTTACGCTGATTTTGCCTTGTATGTGGCAAATACTTGTGGCTTTGGGTTTATTGAATTTATTAAGTTATCCCATCAGGGATTCTGTAGATTTATGGATGCGTTTTTGCTTTAATCTTTTTATTTTTACCTTTTGGGGTATGGTAATGGTGTTTTTCTTTGATTTTTTAGGTTACCCATTAGTTGGTAATGTTCCTTTTTTATTTTTTGGTTTCTTGTTGCTGGGATTGTGTATTAGTGGGATTGTTTTAACCTTGCAAGGTGCCTATCAAAATCCCACAAAAGCCATAGGATTAATTGCAGCTTACACAGCTCCAAGTTTAGCTTTTGCAGGAGTGACTTATCCACAGAGTGCAATGGATAATTTTGCGGTTTTTTGGAGTAATATTTTGCCAATTTCATACTTTATGAAGTTTTATTTTCAGCAGGCAAACTATGGGGGCAGTATTATGGAGGGATTGAAAATATTAATCCAAATGACTCCTTTTTTACTTTTTATTCCTTTGGGATTTTTGCTTTATAGATTGAAGGGGAAGATTTGAATTTTTTTAAAGTGATTTTAGAAGAGGCTAAAGCTGTTTTTAGTAATGGAGTAATTTTACTTATTGTGCTTGGTGGCTCTTTGTTGTATGCACTTTTATATCCTACCCCCTATAAAAATGATGTAATTAGAAATCAAAGTATAGCTGTTGTTGATATGGATAAAAGTTCTGCATCAAGAGAGCTAATCTTTTTTATTAGTGCATTGCCTCAAGTAAAAATAGAGTATGTTTTATCCTCTCAAAACCAAGCCAAAGAGTTGTTACTAGAAAATAAAATATTTGGCTATTTGACTATTTCAGAAGGATTTGAGGCAAACCTCCATAAAGGGGTGCCTAGCTACTTGGGGTACATTGCAAATGCCTCTTATTTTTCTGCCTATGGAACGATTGTTGAAGCGCTAAATAGTGCTGCAAATGCCCTGGGGGATCAAGTAAAAATAAAAATGAAAACTTTACAAACACAACATTTGAGCAATGATGCAAATTTATTGGCAAAAGAATCTATACCATTGTTTAATATAAGTGTTGGATATCTAAATTATGCACTAGCAGCAGTTTTAATCTTTATCTTGCATCAAACTGCAATTGGAGGAACTATGCTAATAGGGGCATTCCAAAATTCAGCCAAAAATCCATTAGCATATTATTCCAAAGCTTCTGTTGTAAAATTAGTAGTGGCAAGATTCTTGGTTTTTGGCATTACTTATTTCGTGTTATTTTTACTTTTTTTTGGCTTCTTCTTCAAGCTTTATCATATTAATGTTCAAGCTAACTGGATAGATTTTTGGTGTTTTGCGTTTGCATTTTTGTTTGCAACCTTAGCCTTAGGGATTTTCCTAGGTTTTCTGATTAAAGACAGTGCCTTACCAACACAAATTGTTTTGGTATCTTCTTTGCCTATTGTTTTTCTTTTAGGATTTATTTGGCCGATTGACCTAATTCCTGATTTTTTAAGAAATATTGCAAAAATAATTCCTGCATACCACGGAATTAATGGGTTTTTGCGCTTAAATCAGATGGGTGCAGAGTTGGATCAAATTATGTCCGAATTTTTTTGGCTTTTAGCATTAGGGGTGATCTTTAGCTCTCTTGCAATTGTTTATAAGACATTGCAAAGATCTAAAACTACTCAAAAGACAAAAAGGTAAAAATAAAATTAACTTATTTTAGTTGTTTTAAGGAACTAGTGTGTTAGAATGTTTATAAAGTTTTTTAAAGGAGAATAAAATGTTTCACGAGTACAGAGACGAGATTTCAAAATTAAAAAAGGAGAATGCGCATTTTGAAAAAATTTTTGATGAGCACAATAAGTTGGATCAAAAAATTATAAATGCAGAAAATGGTATAGAAGTGTTGGGTAATATGGAAGTTGAAACACTTAAGAAGCAAAAGCTACGGTTAAAAGATGAAGTTTATGCGATGATAATGGATTATAAAAAAGCAAACTAGTTAGTTTTTTTATAGGGCTCTTGCCCTATTTCATAAAAATTATTCCCATAACAATCTATTGCTACAATTGCAGGAAAGTCTTTTACTTCGATTCTTGCTAAGGATTCTGGACCTAACTCGTGATAAGCCAAAACTTCATATTTTAAAATACTTTGTGAAATAAGAGCTCCAGCGCCTCCTATTGCAACCATATAAACCACTTTATTTTTTATCATACAATCAATCACCTCTTTACTTCTATATCCCTTTCCAATCATTCCACTAATGCCTTGTTGTATCATTGTTGGAGTGTATTTATCCATTCTTCCACTTGTTGTAGGACCTGCTGAACCAATAATCTCATTTGGTTTTGCAGGACTTGGCCCCAGATAATAAAGAATCTGATTTTCCAATGATAGGGGTAATTTCTCATTTTTTTTGACCGCTTCAAATATAGCTTTATGCGCCGCATCTCTTGCAACAATTAAGCTACCAGATATCAATAAACTATCTCCAGCTTTTAGTGTTTCTACTACTTTTTTATCAAAGGGAGCTTGCAGGCGGATAGTTTTCATATTTTTCCTTTATGTGAGTTGATTTTCCTATGGTGGAAATTCTAACATATAGAAAAACTTTTTAAATTATTTAATTGATTTAATAAAGAGAAGTTTTAGGTTTTCTTAGAATTAAACTTTGATGCAAGGCTTAAAAATTATTGCAATATACATAGATATACAATCTGGCTAGAATCAAAATTCTTAAAAGGGAGGATTAATTGGGATATTAAAAGCAGGTCTCACAAATCTTTTTATCAGGTTTGCAAGAGCCTTTATAGGATTTTTGTATTATCAAGCTAACAGCACTTTTTTGCACCATCACTGCCATATCTTTGGTTTTGCATTTCTAAGAAAAACTCTTTTCGTGTTTTTGGTTTGCAGTTAGGATGATATTTATGGTGGTGTTCCAGGTACTTATCGTAACTTGGAACACCCACTAACAAATGAAAAAATCTTTCAGATGATTTGTAAAATTTAAGGAGTGAGCGCAACATATTTTTCTTCTTTCAATGGAATTTGACATTTGCCATAGCTTGCCTGCAAGCTTAATATAATGGATCTAACTATTATAATCAAGGTTACAAGCATAAAAAATGCACAAAGTATAGCATTGATAATATTATTTGTCCTACCGCTTTTTAATATACTTTTTACATTCTCATCGGTGGCTAGCTCAATCTTTTTGCTTAATTCTTGTGCAATTGCAACATGACTGATTTTTGCCCTCATTGCATCCCCATTATCTGGCAAGATTTTTTGCATACCAGCATACATTGTTACAATAGCTAAGAATAGAGCAGGAACTGCAGGAACCCAAGCAAGTTTGCCTTTCTTCATCTTAAAGAGAATACAAATTATAAGCATCAATGCCATTAAAGCTAACATTTGATTGCTTACTCCAAATAGTGGCCATAAGGCAAAGATTCCGCCTTTTTCATCAATTGTGCCTTGATAGAGGAAATATCCCCAACAACCTACACAAATAAGCGTCGCAAATAATCCTGCTGGTAAAGAGTGTAAATTTCCCAAAGGCTTATACACATTTCCTAAAATATCTTGAATCATAAAGCGACAGGTTCTTGTTCCTGCATCAACAGCTGTTAAAATAAAAAGTGCTTCAAAAAGGATTGCAAAATGATACCAGAACGCCATCATCGCTTCTCCACCCACAATCTGGTGGATAATTAATGCAAGACCAATTGCAAAGGTAGGAGCTCCACCTGTCCTTGATAAGATTGTATGTTCTCCAATTTGGCGTGTGAGTGTTTCAATATCTTGAGGAGTTATGCTAAAGCCCCAGCTTGTAATAGTTTGTGCTACAGAAACTACATCAGATCCAATTGTGACTGCTGGAGAATTGATTGCAAAATAAAGACCAGGTTGCAAGATACAAGCTGCAATTAAAGCCATAATAGCTACTGCAGATTCCATAAGCATTGCACCATATCCTACCATTCTTGCATCAGTTTCATTTGCCAGCATTTTGGGAGTAGTACCACTTGAAATTAATCCATGAAATCCGCTAATTGCTCCACAGGCAATGGTAATGAATAAAAATGGGAAGAGAGAACCAGCAAAAACAGGCCCTGTCCCATCAATGTATTGCGTAATAGCTGGCATTCTTAAATCAGGTACTACAATAACAACTGCTAGTGCCATACAAACAATCACACCAATTTTTAAGAAAGTGCTTAGATAATCACGAGGTGCCAATAAAAGCCAAACAGGAAGAATAGCTGCAACAAAACCATAGCACATAATCATAATTGCTAAAGTTGGTGCGCTGAAAGTAAAAAATGCGCTTAGTTGAGGACTCTCGCTAACATAATGCCCATAATAAAGTGATAACATTAAAAGAACAAAACCAATGATGCTTGCTTCTCCAACATGACCAGGACGCAGATAGCGGAGATAAATTCCCATAAACAAGGCAATTGGGATTGTCATAAAAATTGTAAAAGTTCCCCAAGGAGAATCTGCAAGAGCCTTTACAACAACCATTGCTAAAATTGCAATGATGATAATCATAATGCCTAAAATTGCAAGCATTGCAAGGGAACCTACACCACTACCCATTTCATCTTTGATCATTTCTCCCAGAGAGCGACCATTGCGCCTACTTGAAATAAATAAGACCATAAAGTCATGGACGCTACCTGCAATCACTCCACCAACTAAAATCCAAATCATAGATGGGAGATAGCCCATTTGTGCAGCAAGAATAGGTCCTACTAATGGACCAGCACCTGCAATCGCTGCAAAATGATGTCCAAAAAGAATAAAGCGATTTGTAGGGACAAAATCTTTACCATCATTATTTAAAACAGCAGGTGTTGATCTTGTAGAATCAAGCCCCAAAACCTTATAAGCCACAAAATAGCTATAAAAGCGATAGCCTAGCATATAGATACATACCGCACAAACTACCAAATAGATAGCCGAGATACGCTCTCCTTTATGAAGCGCTAGAACACAGAAGCAAAATGCTCCAACTACAGCCAAAAATACCCAAAATAGACCCTTTAAGACTTTCATTTTACTCTCCCTCACTTATATTTTGGAATCTCTTAATATTCTCAGGGGATATAAAAATTGTAATAATTTCAATAGATTTTTGTTAAAAATTAACAAAAATTTTTACAATAAGTTGTCTAAAAAGTTACATTTTTATAATAGAGAATCTGGGCTTAAAATATCAAAACAGCAAACTAAATAGCTTGGAAAGAGAAGTCTTTTTAGGGTTGTTATCATCGCATTAGGGCATTATAATATTTAACATAATCAAAATCTTACTAAGATCCAAGGTTTTTAGAGGATTAGATGAATTAAAATAAAATTCTCTCATATGTCAGCTAGATAAAACCTCAATGATTTAGTTTGCTTATTTTCCCTAAGGTTCATAAGATATGAACCCAGAAATTGAATCAATCAGGAAGCTATAGTTTTTACACCCTTTTGAATAAGGATTTGGTTTATAAATTAAATCACTTGGTGAGCATGTCTTGTTGCGTGGCAACTGATATTAATTGCAACAGGTAATCCAGCAATGTGAGTAGGATACCATTCTATATTTACTGCAAATGCAGTGTGATTGCCTCCAAGTCCTTGAGCCCCAATTCCTGTTTGATTTGCTAATTCTAAAAGTTCTTCTTCTAATTGCGCATAAGAGGGGTGGTGATTTTTTGAATCAATGGGTCGTAAAGTCGCTTGTTTGGCAAGAATACTGGCTTTTTCCATAGTACCCCCAATACCCACACCAATAATCATAGGAGGACAAGCATTAGGGCCTGCTAGCTTTATTGTTTCTAAGAAAAATTTTTTTACACCCTCTATACCATCCGCAGGAACTAACATCTTTAATGCACTTTTATTTTCACTTCCAAAACCTTTTGCGCAAACCATAAGCTCAACTTGATTCCCCTGTGTAATTTGTGTATGGATAACTGCGGGAGTATTATCCATAGTATTTTGTCTTTGAAAAAGTGGATCTTTTACTATAGACTTTCTCAAAAATCCTTCGGTATAGCCCAGTGATACACCCCTTTGTATGGCTTCTTCAAAATTACCATCAACAAGATGCACATCTTGTCCTATTTTTGCAAAAATTACACTCATACCCGTATCTTGACAAAGAGGCATCATTCTTTTTTCTGCAATTTCTCCATTTTCTACCAAAGATTTTAGTATATGTTTTTCAAGTGAGGAATCTTCTTTTTGTATTGCTTGATGAAAAGCTTTTTTAATATCATTTGTTTGAATGCAACAGGCCTGAATACACAACTCCTTTACAACTTGGGTTATGAGGTGGCAAGATATTTCTCTCATCATCATCCTTTTGTGTAGCAGATTTTGGATTATATAAAATTTTTTTCTTGTGACAGAAATATTTTTAATTTGTTATAAAATAGCGGAGTTATTTTAGATTCTTTGATAAATAGGGCATTTATTTAGCTATGTTTGGTTTTAGTATTTTTGAAGTTTTAATTGTTGTGGTAGTTGCAATCATTTTTTTGGGACCTGATAAATTACCAAAGCTTATTGTTGATGTTGCTAAATTTTTTAAAGTAGTGAAAAAAACTATCAATGAAGCAAAGGAAACCTTTGATAAGGAATTGCAGATAAGTGAGATTAAAAAAGAGGCGCTAGAGTATAAGGAGCAATTTACTAGCACTATAAGTGATACAACAAAAGATATGAAACTTCAAGATATCAACACGATGTTTGATGATTATAAGGATGTAGAAGAAACAAAAGAAAAAATAGAAGATGCTCCTAGTCCATCTCATCAGGAAACAACACAAGAAGAAGAAAAGGATATGGCCTCACAACCACAAAAAAAGATAAAGAAAGTAAGCCCTAGGGTTGGAAAGACTACTAGTTTTAAGAAAAAAGGGGAAAGTGATGTTTGAAGACTTAAAGCCTCATATTCAAGATTTGCGTAAAAGGCTTATCATTTCTGCAGGAACTTTAGTGGTTCTTTTTATTGCTTGTTTTGGATTTTGGCATGAGATTTTTGAATACATTAAAAAGCCTCTTGAAGCAGCTTATGCACAAGAAGTGCAGGGAATGCTTATCCAAACAGCGCCAGCAGAAGGAATTATTGTAGCAATGAAAGTAAGTTTTTTTGCTGCTCTTGGAATCTCAATACCCATTATTTTTTGGCAAATTTGGGAGTTTGTAGCCCCAGGTTTGTATAAGCAAGAAAAAAAAGTAATTCTTCCTTTTGTGTTTTTTGGTAGCACTATGTTTGCCATAGGTGTGTTATTTGCCTATTTTGTTGCCTTCCCGTATGCTCTAAAATATATTTTGTTGTTTGGTAATGAAGAATTTAGAGCAAATATTACAGCAGCAAATTATGTTACATTTTTTACGCGCTTTATCTTAGGTTTTGGCATTGCTTTTGAATTACCTGTATTGGCATTTTTTCTTGCAAAAATTGATCTGATTACAGATGAGACTTTGATTAAAAACTTCAAATATGCTGTTGTTTTAATTTTTATTGTTGCTGCGATTGTTACGCCTCCTGATGTTTTATCTCAAATCTTTATGGCTCTTCCTTTGGTATTGCTCTATGGTTTTTCTATTTTAATTGTAAAAGCAGTAAATCCTGCAAACAAAAAAGAGAAGGTATAAGTGAGAGAGTTTTCTCTAGAAAGCTATGATTATCATCTTCCGCAAGATCTCATAGCAAAATACCCTCTCTTGCCAAAAGAGGATGCTAAACTTTTGGTCTTTCATAAAGATACTCAAGCCATTACACATACTACTTTTAGAAGTTTGTTTGATTTTATCCCAAGGGATTATCTTTTTGTTTTTAATAATACTAAGGTGATTAAGGCTAGGGTATTTGGAAAAAAGGTTAGTGGAGCAAAGATTGAAATTTTATTTCATAGAAATATTGATGAGGGTTTTTTAGTCCAAATAAGAGGCAGAGTAAAATCAGGAGATCTAATTCTTTTAGAACAAAATTATAGTGCTAAGGTTTTAGACGTGCTAGAGAATGGCTATCGAATCATTGAATGTTTTTATAAAGATCAAAAGATTAAAAGCTTCTTTGAAATGTGTGATTTGATTGGGCATGTTCCTTTACCTCCTTATATAAAAAGGGAGGATGAGGTTAGGGATTCTTTAGAGTATCAAAGTGTTTTTGCAAAATATTATGGAGCTATAGCAGCTCCAACTGCTTCTTTGCATTTTTCTGATGCAATGATGGATTATGTAAATAAAAACTATCAAAATACTTTTTTAACTCTGCATGTGGGAGCAGGGACTTTTGCTGGGGTGGAATGCGAAGATATTAGAGATCATAAGATACATAGTGAGACTTTGATTATAGATAATCAAACAATGCAAAAGATTAAAGAAGCTAATAAGGTTTTGTGTGTAGGAACTACAGCAATGAGATCTGTAGAATTTTTGGCACGAAAAAATGTAAAAGAGTATGAGGGGGAGTGTGATATATTTTTGCATCTTGGAAACTTGCCTATAAAAACTTCAGCACTTCTAACAAACTTTCATCTACCAAAATCTACACTTATTATGCTTGTTAGCTCTATGGTGGGTTTAGATACTTGTATGAAAATCTATAATGAGGCTATAAAAAAGTCTTATAGATTCTATTCTTATGGGGATGGGATGCTGATTATATGAAACAAAAGCTTGAAATTTTTTCGCAACTATTGCTTGAATGGAATAAAGTGCATAATCTTGGGGGAAACTTAGATTTGGATATGGTGCAAGAATATATTGCTGATAGTGTTTATCCTCTTGAATTTATTAAGGATTTTAAGGAATGTATGGATATAGGAAGTGGGGCAGGCTTTCCTGCAATTCCTCTTGCAATTAAAAACCTAGATAAAAAATTTTTCTTAGTAGAACCAAGAAAAAAAAGATGCGCATTTTTACAATATATTTGCACCGAGCTTGAGTTGTTTAATGTAGAAATTTTAAAAACAAGGATTGAGGATTTAAAAAGACAAATACAAGTAGATCTCATCACTTCTAGAGCTTTAATGCCTACACAAGATTTAATCGCTTTATCTAGGAAATTTTTATCCTTGGATGGATATTTTTTGTTTTATAAGGGTGAGGACCTTAAAAATGAAATTGATATAGATGTTGCAAAATATTCCCACAGAAGGCAGAGAATTTATTTTTATGAGAGGAATAGGGAATGAAGTTTTTAATCTTTGTAGTGTTAATTGTAGCGGTAGTTTGGTATTTTTTTAGAAAAAAAGAAATAAAAAAGCAAGATGATAAGCAAACAATGATAGAGTGTAAAAACTGCGGAATCTATGTAAGCTTAGAGGAATCTATAGTCTATCAAGGCAAAAATTATTGTTCGGTAGAATGTATGCAAAAGGGGAGAGAATGATTATTGTTGGTTATGAGCCCATTGCATTTGAGGGCTTTTCAAAAATTGAAAAAAAAGAACAAATTGATACAACTCAGGGACTTGTGTGGTTTCTCTCCCAAGATGATAAGGATTTTTCTATTTCATCATTTTGTATGCAAAATAATGTTCCTTACGCAGTAAAGATTGAAAGCATCAAGGAATTATTAATTTATGCAAAATTAAATGCAAAATATGTAATTTTGCAAGATTCTCCAAAAGAATATCAGCAAATCGTAGAAACCTATCTATTAGATACCAAAATTTTATATGTGATTGAAGAGATTGAAGAGATTGAAGAGATTGCTAAAATGGGGATTGATGGAGTGATTTTTCAAAAAGTTCTCTACTAATTTAAAGAGGATTAATGGTATAATCATCCACTTCATTTATCTTTTTTAATTTATTTTATGGGGAGATGTCCGAGTGGTTGAAGGAGCACGCCTGGAACGCGTGTAAGGTGCAAGCCTTCGAGGGTTCGAATCCCTCTCTCTCCGCCATAAGTTTGTAAAAAATCTTAAAAAAAAAAATGTTTTCTAGTGTTTTGTGGAAATGTTAAAAATTCTTATAATTCCTCCTTTTTTAGTAAGATTTGGTCTTGGTAAAAAAGACTTATGCAAAGTTTTTTAATGTAATATAAATTTGAGTATTTTATAAGACTTGTAAAAAATAAGTAAGAATAATGTATTAGAAAGAGATTTAAATAAGATGTATTCTAATTTTGGGCTTAAAAAGGAAAAAGAAAAGTTGATTGTTCCTTCGAAATATCCAAACAATAAAATCTATAAACCCAATCCTAATGAATATTTAAGAAGAAAGGTTAATTTATGAAAATAATTTTATTAAGTCATTTTGTGGAAGATCAATTTCTTTTTGTTTAAATGCATCTTGGAGCGGTAAGGTGAAGGTGTAATAATTAATCCAAAAATACTCACTCCAATCTCCTTTCAGATTTTCTCTGATATATTGGTATGCGCTATCACACCATTGATTTAGTAGGTCTAAACACTCACTCTTGTAGTTTTCTATAGCTATTTCTAATGAAAAGCTTTTTGCTGTTAATTGTTTGGATTTTGTGTTAAACTCTTCATCAAAGGCATAATCAAAAATTCTAAAACCAAAAATATAAGGGAAGGCTTTGAGATTGTTTTTATTTTCAAAGAAAAAATCAATCGAAGCTTTTTTAATATCTTTATCTGCTTGTTGATACTTCTGTAAAAAACTGTTGTGAAAAGCTGTATCTTGAATGATTTTATTTGTTAGATTTTTAAACCAAGTTTGAAGTTCTTTGTGTGGAACATAAGAAGCTCTTGAAATTATATTTTCTATATCTCTTCCTATTGCTGGTAATTTTTTTCTGATTACTTCAGAAAAGATTGAAGAGTGAGGGGATAAAAGGTCAGCTATACTATGTACTGCATGTTGAACAAAGTAATCAGTGTGCAATTTAAAGCGATATGCATAAACTATTGGATATGGTAGGTACTGATATACTTTTTCAAATTCCTTATCTGGGTATTCTTCTAAGTGTAAAAAATGAAACAACTCATTATAAATAATATTTACTCTCTGTAATTCTCGTAGATTAATTGTTTGTGGAAATTGTAAAGACTTTGGCATATCATCAAGATTAAGAATATTCTCCATATAGGGATAGGCGGCAAAATCAGTTTTAACTAGATAATCCGTTGTTTCTTTGATTTGTTCAGTCACAGATGGAGAAAAATCAAACACTCTGTCAAAAACTTTTTCGCAATATTGCTTAAATAAAATCTCTTTGTTTTCTAATTCTTTAGTTTTTTGTTCCTTGTCCTGACGCTTAAATAGTTTATTATGATTATAAATCACAATAACACAACATCCCTTATTTTCTTTTAATTCAGAAATTAATCCTAGAATATCTTGCGGTTGAATCTTATCTGATAGTCTCTCAAAATCATCAATGCATACAATAGTATCTTCCAAGTTTTTTTTTGAAAACAAATCAAAAAAGAAAGATGTATCAACATTGAGAGTAATACCAGTTTTTAACCTTGTTAGCATTGAAGTTATTTTATTTAATAAGGACTTTCCCTGATTTAGAACTTGATTTTCTCTTTGGAGAAATTGAGCTACTAAATCCTGAATAATTGCTTGCTCATCTTTTTTGCCAAAAACTGATGTATAAATTGGACTTTTTCTAAATTTCTCTTTGATAAGTGGGGCTAGCTCGTGCTTCCATAAATAGGTTTTCCCTGTTCCCCACTCTCCATTGATAGCAATAGCAATGGGTTTTTTTATTGGTCTTGCTCTCATCCAAGAGATTTAAAATTTTTGCTTTTAGACGCTCTCGCTCCGAAACAAGATTTTCATCTATATTATTTCTATTCACCCAAAACTCCTCCCTACTAAGCTATCACCAATCAAACCTATACTTTTTTAGGAAAACCGATAGTTTCCATAAATAAACTTAAAAAACATTATCTCTTATCTAATAAAAAATATTTAAAAATCCCGATTTTAACAAATCTAATCATTAAACACCTCAAAAATACTTTCAAGCACAATTGCAGCAGAGGTTGTCCTAAAGAGATGACACCCTCCTTAGGGTCACCTGCTTCCCTTAAAAGGAGGTAGCTGTATGAAGATATCCCGCTATATCTTGGTTGTGATTATATTGGTTTTAATCTTGATAAGTCAAGCATGCTAAGATAGAAAACCTTAGCTTATATCATAAGCGTAGACTAGGAGGAATATCTTCTAGCCTCTAGCTTATGCTTGAATGCATATCCAAGAAAAGAAAAACTCACAAAATGTATAAAGCACTCTAAAATATAAAAACTTGTAGAAACTATATATTCACTATTTCAAAGCCCTGCTATCAAGCTTATAACTATAATAATTGTGTTTTTATATAGACTGTTTTTTAGAATAAAATCAATCAAATTTAAATTTAATTAGATAAGGGAGAAGTACGATTAGCATTGAAGATATATTCAATAATATTGATAAAAATAATAAAAATGAACATTTAAAAAAACAACTAAAGAAAAAAATAGAAAAATTGTAATTGTTGATAAAGAAATGCCAGAAAAATTAGATCTAATGCTAGAACAAAACAATCAAAATAATATCTTTAAATGTTTGTCAAAGAATTCAGTGTGCAATAAAAATTGGGGATATTATTGAAAATATAAAATAGATAAAACAAAAGTAAAACAATATAAAACAACTAATTAGTTTTAATTAGTTTCAAAGAGGAGAATGAAATTGCTTAAAGCTTCAAAAGACAATGAGTATTTAAAAGATTTAACCATCAGAATGGCACATCATAGCACTGCTATTGAGGGGAATACTCTCACACAAAATCAAACTGCAAGCATTATTCTTGAAAAATTTATACCCAATCAAACAAGTGAAAAAGAATTTTTTGAAGTCAGAAATTATCGCTTTGTAATTCCTAAGGTTTTAGAGCTTTATGAGCAAAACTTAAAGGAGCAAAAAAGTATTGATCTTTATCAAATTAAAGAGCTACATAATATTTTGATGGATAATTTGATTGATAATAAAGGGCAATTCAAAACAATTCCTAATGTTATTCTAGGAGCAAGTTTTGAAACAAGTAAGCCCTATCTTGTTCCGACACATTTGCAAGAAATGCTAAATAATTTAAATTATCAAATCAAGCAATCTAAAAGTGATGATGAAAAATTAGAAGCCATATTGCAATCACACTTTCATTTTGAAAAAATCCACCCTTTTAGTGATGGTAATGGCAGAATGGGAAGGCTTTTAATGTTTTATTTTTGTGTAGAAAATAAAATTTCGCCCTTTGTAATACAAAAAGAGCAAAAACCCTCATATATTTCAATTCTAAGAGAAAATAATTTAAATGAGTTTAAGAGACTAGCTAAAGCACAGCAAGAAATTGAACTGAAGCGCTTCAAGATTTTTTCAAATCAACATAAACAAGAAAAAAAGAGAGATTCCTTTTAAGAAGATAATCAGTTTAGTGTTTGAAGTAAATTAAAAGGTAAACTGTATTGCAAAAAATAAGGAGGAAGCTAGTTATGATTGAAAATAAAGCAATCTTAGGAAGTTTTTTAGCCTTTTCTCTTTTAGGAGCAGAGACTATCCAAAATAATATTACAAAAGAGACAAATTTAGGGGTTACAGAAGCAAAAACTAACCCTGTTGCAATGCAAAAGAAAACAAAAACAGGAATATTAGTAGGAGTTGAATTAGGACTTGGTAGCGGGAATGGCAAGGGGGAATATAGAGTTGAGCAAGTTGTTCCTGAAGAGGGGGCAATCTCTACAACTAGTTATCATGATATTACTTCTTTTGCCTTTAATACCAAAATTTTTGGAGGTTATCAAAAATATTTTGGCAAGAATGAAACCTTTGGATTTAGTGTTAAGGGGAGTTTTGGTACAGGGTTTCTAAATTATAACTTGGACAACAAATCTTCCATTGATGATACTGGAGATATATATGAAGCAGATCCTAGTAGTGACTTAATAGCTAATTATGTTCCTATTAGTGTTGGTGTTGAAGCAAACTTTCTCTATGATTTTTTTCAAAAGGCAGAGCATACAGTAGGCTTAAATGTAGGAGTTGGCTATAGTTTTGTTTATGGGGTTAATACAAGCATGTCACTTCCAAATGAGGTAACTTCTGAAAATTTTCCTACATTTTCTAATATTTATAAAACCTTTACAGACAAAAATATATATTATTCTTTAATTTCCCCAAAAATTGGCATTCACTATTACTATGATAGGCATCAGATTGAGTTTAATTTTAGCTTTGATAAGGCATTTGGTGAAAGTAAAAATATAAATAATTTTATTTATGGAAGTTTTGGAGAAGAAAAATTGACTATCAAAACTAAACCTGATTATTTTTACACCTTTAATCTAAGCTATGCTTATAGATTTTAAGGTTTAAATTGATAAAGTATAAGCCCTATGTCTAATGTTTTAAAATAAATTATATTTTTATATAATTTTTTAAAAAAAAGAAAAAGGTTTTTAAGGTCAATGCTAAAAAATGGCACACTTACATACATTTCTTTATTCTCATCCGCAGGGATAGGTTGCTATGGTTTTAAACAAGCTGATTTTGAATGTATTGCTACTAATGAGCTGATAGATAAAAGATTAGAAATCCAAAGAATTAACCATAAATGTAAGTTTGATGGTGGGTATGTTAGTGGTGATATTAAAAATATTGATGTTAAACAAAAAATCCTTGAACAAATATCCTTTTACAAGCAAAAGGGGAATGATAGAGTAGATGTTTTATTAGCTACTCCCCCTTGTCAAGGTATGAGCCTTGCTAATCATAAAAAAAATGACAATGATATAAAAAAAAATTCTCTTGTAGTTGAAAGTATAGAGCTTATTAGAATAATCAAACCAAGGTTTTTTATCTTGGAAAATGTATCCATGTTTTATAAAACAGCTTGTATTGATAAAGATGGAAATTTAATACAAATAGGTAGACTGATTGAGCAAACATTGCAAGATTATTCTATTTACTCAGATGTTATCAATTTTAAAAATTATGGTGCAAATTCATCAAGGACAAGAACGCTAGTTATAGGAGTTTGTAAAGAATTAAAAAACTTTATATCAGGCATTGAACTTATGCCAGATTATAAAAAAGAAAAGACCTTAAAAGAAGTCATAGGCAAACAAAAACCCTTGGAATGGGGAGAGTATGATAGTAATGATTTTTATCATAGCTTTAGAACTTATCCAGAACATATGAGAAATTGGATAAAAGACATTAAAGAGGGGCAGAGTGCCTTTGATAATAAAGATGTATTCAAGCGTCCGCATCAAATTATAGATGCAAAAATTGTCCCAAATAAGTCAAAAAATGGAGATAAGTATAAAAGACAAAAATGGGATAGTGTGGCACCTTGTATCCATACACGCAATGATCAATTAGCAAGTCAAAATACTATTCACCCGAAAGAAGATAGAGTCTTTTCTTTAAGAGAACTAATATTGATGATGAATATTCCTAGGTGTTTTAAATTTATAGATATGCCTTTAGAGATACTCAATAACTTATCTTATGAAGAAAAACAAAAAATATCCAAAAAACATGAAATAAATATAAGGCAAAGTATAGGTGAAGCTATTCCAACTATTATTTTGTATCAAATTGCTAGTAAAATCAAAAATTTTATGCAAAAACAATCTTTGAAAAACAAAGAAATTTTGAGATTAGTAGCTGAGAATAACCTATATAGTGCAACAAAATTAAAAAAATTTATTTTAGAAAATAACCAACAATTCAATTTATCAACACTTGCCAATCTTGCAGAAATCGCAAATATAAATCGCACGCAAAATGCAGCCTATTTTACCAATAAATTTATCATCAATGAGATTGCTAAGAAATTACCAAATTTTAATAAGGATAGTATTACTATTATTGAACCTAGTGCTGGTTGTGGAAATTTTGTTCCTATACTTTTTAAAAAGTATGCACACATAAAAAATGTAAAGCTAAAACTCATTGATATTGATTCCAATAGTCTTGCAATACTAAAAATTCTTTATGAAAAAATTAAACCAGCTAACTTTGAGCTAGAGTTTATTTGTAAGGATTATTTAAAGTGTGATCTAAAAGCTGATTTAATTGTTGGTAATCCACCATTTAATAAGATTAAAAATAAAAACCTAGCGATTTTATTTTTAGAAAAAGCCTTGTTTGATGGAGAGTTTATTTCTATGGTTATGCCAAAGAATCTGCTCAATGCCAAAGAATATGAAAATCTTAGATTTTTATTAGAGAAAAAGGGAGTGAGTAGTATTATTGATTTTGGAGAGCTTGGATTTGATGGTGTATTGATTGAAACAATTAATATTACTACAGGTAAGGTTAAAGAAATATCTATAAATTCTCTTCCTCTTGGAATAAAGGCAAATCAGAAAGCTTCTTACATATTTGATAAAAAACTTCCTTATTGGGTAATTTTTAGAGATGATTTTTTTGATCAAGTTTTTAATGCAATGGAGTTTGGAATTTTTGAGTCCTTTAGAGATAGACAGATTACTAATTCAAATACCAGTATAAAAAATAGCGATATAAAAGTAGTTAAATCAAGAAATATAGATGATAATGGTAATTTAATAAGCATAGATGGATATGATAGCTATATTGCGAAAGATACATTAAAAAATCTTAAGATTAGTGCATTTTTAGATAGAGATGATGTTTATTTAACACCAAATATGACTTATAACCCACGCATTGCTAAAAAGGAAAAGGGGTATGTTGTAAATGGTTCTGTTGCAATATTGATCCCACAAAAAGCAGTAAAACTCAACCAAAATCAGATGCAATTTATAGCAAGTAAAGAGTTTAGGAAGTTTTATAGGATAGCTAGAAACTATCAAACAAGAACACTCAATATTGATTCTACAAGTTGTTTTTGGTTTGGAGTGATTAAAGAATGAAACACAAGATTATAGATTTTTTAAATCAATTTAACTATGATATTCGAATTTCTCAGAATGCAAGATGGATAGATCAGAAATGCACACCTGATGTTTTATCTATTATATGCGATTGTATCTTGCAATATACAAATTATGACACCAATGTAGAATTTAGCATAAAGGATATATGGAAGAGTCCTTATGCAAAAGAAAATGTAGTTGCAATTTTTTCAAAACCATATACAGATTCAGAAAGTGCAAAAAACGAATATGATAAATTCTTTTCACAACCCATAAAACTTCTTGAATATAGCAAAATTCTTGTGCAAACAAGAAAGAAAAATAAAGCATTAAACTTTAAAATCAGCTATTTAGAAATTTTAGAATTTATTATGAAGAGGGATACAAATTCTCTTGTTTTTTTGCTGTTGTATATCAAAAAGGTATTGCAAGATAGTGGTATTTATCATCTATTTGAGGATTTTTTAGATAAACAAGACAAGCAAAGTTTTATAAAATTAAAAGATCATTTTTGCAATTTTATCTCTAATAATACACCTATCAATACAAAAACAGAAGCCTCTAGAATTTTTACTAAAGTTTTAAATCCCCTTGCTTTTGAAAATAAAAAGAAAGGAACAAGAAAAGGAAATCTATCTAAAACAATTATAACGCTAGATGAATTGCAATATAATCGCATAAATTGGCGTGATCTTGCTATAGACAAAGATAAAACAATAACAAGAAAAGAATATTCCTCATATTATCCTTATTGTGTAGAAGCACAGATAAAATATAACAAAGAAAAGGCTATGAGAATAGTGAGGCGTTATAATGAGTTGTATAATGATGGATTGTCTGAGGTAAGACAAGAAGATGATAGAGCAAAAGCTACGCAAATCCATCATATATTTCCATCTTCAATGTATCCTACTATTAGTGATTTTATAGAAAACTTAATAGCGCTTACGCCAAATCAACACTTTATCCTAGCACACCCAAATAATAATACAAAATATATAGACAAAGATTTTCAATATATTTGTTTAATAGCTAAAACAAATACAATCATGCAAGATAAAACAAATACCTATAATTTTAGTCAGTATAAGATTGTTTTAAATACAGGGCTTAATACAAAAGAGTTTGATCTTGTCAATGACTTTGATTTTGTAGCGCTTATTAAAAAAATAGATATTTTTTATTCTGATTTTAAAAAATATGAAAATCTGTATCATCAAAATGTATTTGAGAATAAATGTTAATTTCTTACAATAAAATCAATAGGTAAGTCATTATTTTAGCTTTTAGCATAAAATCTTAATGTCATAGATGGAATGAAAAAATGTTAAAATCAATCGAAAAAGACTAAAAAATTACTCATAGCAGTACATAAATGATTGTGGTGCTACAAATTTATGATTTGTTGTGTAAGGACATTGTGATTTATCATAGCACATGCACTTTTATAACAGGAATGATAAAATCAGGAAAAAGCTCTTTTTTGCTTAAAAAGGCAAAAAAGGCCAATTAAAAATAATCAATCTTATATCATCTACGACCTAAGTGTGATAATCGAATTTTCTCAAGAAATGATGATAGGGGTATCAAATAAACCTTAGAGGCAAGAAAGTAATTTTAAATATCATATTTTTTAGAATCAAAATGTGGTATGTTTTTTAAAAGAAGCAAAATGCCATAAGAGAATAGAAGCAATAGAGGATAGTGATTCTAGTATGATGCAAAGATTGTATAAAAGCTTATAATTGACTTCAGTAAAAAGCAAGGGAAAAAGAAATTTTGATTTAAAAAAGGAAAAATATGATAGCTTTTAATCCTAATTTTTTATTAAAAAAAGATTTTTTTGAAACCCAAGACTTAGAGCTAATTGACAATCAAATTGATTTTTTAAAATTAGAGTGAGGAGAAAAAAAGTTTATTTAATAAGCTTTGTTTTGATCTTATCTATACTTCAGCAAAGATTGAGGGGAACACTTATATAAAATTAGAGGCAGAAACTCTGCTGACTACTAATAAAACAGTGGGTTATAAATCCATTGATGATGCAAATCAACTTCTTAATATCAAAAAAGCCTTAGATTATATTTTAGAGTATAAGCCAGAGATCAATAAAACGACCATTAAAGAAATACATCAGATTCTATCTGAAAATTTATTGCCAAAAAAAAGAGCAGGGCAATGTGAGAAAGATGGCAGTTACAATAGGGGGAAGTGATTATGTTTCATTATCTATTCCAGATCAATTAGAATTTATGATGGATAATTTGATACAAAATTATAACACTATAAAAAATCTTTCCAATAAAGCATTATATATTCACAACAATATTGGCTACTTGCAATATTTTCAAGACTGCAATAAGAGACTAGCAAGAATTCTCCAAAGTCTTAGCTTATTGCATGATAAAAAATTGCTCTTTACATTTACAAGCGCAACTCTAGAGACAATTGAGGGCTACAAAAAATCTCTTATTATCTATTATGATAAAGGAAGCATTTTAGAGCCAAAAGAATATTTTGTTGAGCAATATCAAAAAGGCTTAGAGCTAACTTATTATTTAAAGCTAGAACTTAAATCTAAATAAGGGAATATATTAAATCCTTTATAGAGGCATAAATTTTATAGTGTAGATTCTATATTCATCCTCCTTAATCTCCTATCAAAACAAGCCCATAGATAAAGCTTGCCTTATTTTGAGATTTGCTATAATTTTGACAATCTACTTCTTTATAAATAAGGGATATAAATGCAATTACAAGAAGCGCAAGAAATTTATGAAATCTGCCTTAAACGCGGTTATTTTGAAATAGATGGAAATAAGAAAATACAAAAAGAGGGTAAAAACTTTTGTATTATGATGCCTCCTCCCAATGTTACAGGGGTTTTGCATATCGGACACGCACTTACTTTTAGTTTGCAAGATATTATTGTGCGATACAAAAGAATGCACGGATATAAAACACTTTACCAACCAGGATTAGATCACGCTGGAATTGCTACACAAAATGTCGTAGAAAAGCAACTCTTGGCAAAAAATATCAAGAAAGAAGAACTAGGTAGAGAAGCTTTTATCCAAAAAGTATGGGAGTGGAAAGAAGAGAGTGGGGGTAAAATTTTAGAGCAAATGCATTCCCTAGGCATCACTCCTGCTTGGTCTCGCACACGATTTACAATGGATAAAGGGCTAGAGAATGCAGTAAGAGAAGCTTTTGTGACTTGGTATGAAAAAGGTCTCATTATTCAAGATGATTATATGGTCAATTGGTGTACTCACGATGGTGCATTATCAGATATTGAAGTAGAACACGAAGAGAGCAAATCAAAGCTTTATTACTTAAAATATTTTTTACAAGATACTTCAGAATTTATCGTTGTGGCTACTACAAGGCCAGAAACCTATTTTGGCGATACTGCTGTGATGGTGCATCCAGATGATAAAAGATATCAACATTTAATTGGAAAAAAGATCAGACTACCATTACTAGATAGAAGTATTCCAATTATTGCAGATGAGCATGTAGATATGGAGTTTGGAACAGGTTGTGTTAAGGTTACCCCTGCACACGATGTAAATGACTATGAAGTAGGTAAAAGACATCAATTAGAAAATATCGTAGTTTTTGATTCTAAGGGAATCTTAAATGAACAAGCTGGAGAATTTAAGGGATTAGAGCGATTAGAAGCTAGAGAGATTATTATCTCTAAACTCCAAAAAGAAGGATTTGTAGAAAAGATTGAAGATTATGTCAATCAAGTGGGGAAATGTTATCGCTGTGGGAATGTTGTAGAGCCTTATATTTCAAAGCAATGGTTTGTAAAAGCAGAAGTTGCAAAACAATCCATCCAAAAAGTTAGTGATTCTTTAATGCATTTTTATCCAAAGGAATGGAAAAACAATTACAACGCTTGGATGAGGGATTTAAAAGACTGGTGTATCAGTAGGCAATTGTGGTGGGGACATAGGATACCTGTATGGTATTGCAATGATTGTGGCTTTAAATTTGCAAGTAAAAATGAAGTTGAGCAACAATGCCAAAAATGCCAAAGCCAAAATATTTATCAAGATAAAGATGTGCTTGATACTTGGTTTAGTTCAGGATTGTGGGCTTTTAGTACTTTGGGTTGGGCCAATGGAGGTTGGGAAGAGGGTAATAAATACCAAGCCAATGATTTGAAGGAGTTTTATCCAAATACTCTACTTATTACAGGATTTGATATTTTATTTTTCTGGGTAGCAAGAATGGTCTTTAGTGGAGAATCTCTAATTGGGGAGTTGCCTTTTAAGGATGTTTATCTCCACGCTTTGGTTCGTGATGAGCATGGTCAAAAAATGAGCAAGAGCAAAGGAAATGTAATTGATCCTTTGGATATGATTGAAAAATATGGTGCAGATAATTTGCGCTTTAGCTTGGCATTACTCTGCGCACAAGGCAGGGATATTAAACTATCACTCAATAAACTTGATAACACTCAAGCTTTCTTAATCAAACTAGAGAATGCAGTGAAATTTTTGGAGCTTTATGCAAAGCAACAAGATGAGAATTTTGTATCTTTTGCTGATAAAGCTTCCTTGAGTGATTATAAAAGCAACTTGGGAAGATATATAAAATCTCGCTTCAATGCCACTTGTATAAAAGTTCAAGAAGAACTAGAAACTTATCGCTTTAATGATGCAGCGCTTAGTATTTATTCTTTTTTATGGTTTGAGTTTTGTGATTGGGGAATTGAGTTGGCTAAAGTTGAAAAAAAGGCAGTTTTTGAACTAGGTAGTATTTTTAAAGAAGCAATGAAAATGCTGCATCCTTTTATGCCATTTGTCACAGAATCTTTATGGCATCGATTAAATGGAAGCAATTTACAAGATTTGGATTCTATAATGATAAGCCCTTATCCAGATGATAGACAAAGAGATTTGGATATAGAAAAGGAATTTGAGATCATTAAAGATTGTATTGTCTCAATGCGCCGTGTGAAAACTTTGCTAGATTTGGGAGATAGAAGTATTGAAACTGCGATGATTAAGGTAAATGAACCAGTAGAATTTGCATTATTACAGCAGTTTGTTTCCAAGTGTGCAAAGGTTAAAGAAGTGGCAATAGTAGATTCTAAACCTCAAAATACAATCGTAGATTTAGGAAATTTCTGTGAAAGCTATTTGAGTTTAGAGAGTGTTGATTTGGGTGCAATTATTAAGCGTTTAAGGTCTCAAGAGGAAAAAATAAACAAAGAGATTAGCAAGTTGCAGGGAATGTTGCAAAATAAAAATTTTATAGCCAATGCACCTAAGGATCTCATTGCTACAAATCAAGAGAGTCTTAAAAATGCACAAGAAAAATTAGAAAAAATACAAGGGGAGTTAAGGGTATTTACCAATCAGGATTAGTTTTGCTTTTTTAAAAAACTTTAGTCTCAAAGATATTTTTAGAGAGGGACTATTATGATTTTTAACCAAAAAATAAAAGGTAATTTGCAAAATCTTCAGATCTTAAAGAGCAAGGATTTTCTCAGCGTTATTTTAGATATTCCTAGCAGTAATAAAGATGCTATTCTTGCAACTTGTATTAGGGATGGAATCCTTGATACAAAACAAGAATATAGCCTTAAAATACTAGAAACTTATAGCAAACAGACTCTGGTGCTAATTCAACAAAAAAAGCTAAAAAAGACTTCGATACCAGAGTGTCTTTTACCTCTTTGTCTTGAGAATAAATATCTTCAAAGCTCTATGTTTTGTTTTGGTGATATTTTGGTTGTTTTTTATCAAGGCAAGATTTTATCCCTACAAAAATACAATGATTTTTCTGATATCTTTTCTGTTCTTCTTATGTTAAAACAAGAAAAAAATATCGAAGTTGAAATGATTTTTTCTTTACAAAAATATGAAATGATCCAAGAAAGACAAAGGCTTCTTTTCGAAGAATTTGGAGAAAATTATTTAAATTTATGGTTATTAGAATCCTACAAACAAAATCCATCCTTGTTTTTTGAACCCAGTAAAAAGTTTTATCAGCATTCTTTGTTTTACTTAGGAATATTTTTTATTGGGTTAATTGTTTTACTTTTTATTTGTAGCAATATTCTTGAAAAAAAGACTCAAACAGAACAATTAGCTTCTAATAATAAAAATCTTGATTTAGCTTTTATTCCAAATCCTATTAAGCCCTATTTTTCTCGTTATGTATTGATTGAAAAAATTGCAAAAACCGCAGATTCTTTTGGTGTATTTTTTAAAAATATGGAGTTTGTATCTCAAGATAATATTTTTTCTTTAAGCTTTGAAGTATGTTTTTCATCTTCTAATATTTTTATTGATTGGGCACAAGAAACTAGCAAGATTATAAAAACTCAAAATCTGTTTTATACAGAGTTTGAAAAGAAAAATAACTTTTATTGCACATTGGCAACTTGGGTTAAAGAGTAGTCTTCAAGGTATCTAAACTATTTTTTATCCCTTGTTGGAATTGTTTAAAATAATAATATTAAAACCTAGGATTATATTTTTAGCTAACAATATAGGCGTGATTTATTTTTATACTTATGGGTATTTTGGAATAAGGCTCTATTTTTATGGTGAAACATAAAGTAAAAAATATAAGAATTTTGATAGCAATTTGTAAAATTAAGAAAAAGATTAGCTCTTGTAGATTACAATGGATTGGATATGTATGCAGAGGGGAATTTTTTGGATGGAAAATGAGGACAAGAAGCCAACAGTTAGATGGATCAAGAATTAGTATGGATTAAAGAGCAATAATGAAAGTTTTGTTTGCTCTAAAAGATTTTTGGGACAATAAAGGTTTATTTGAAAAATTTTTTTGGGTTTTATTTTTTACTTTTATAATTCTATTTTTATTTTATATCTTTAACTTTGAAAATCTTGAGAAATATTATTTTTCTATCCGACAAAATCCACAATCAAACTTGGCAGATTCTATGATGATTAGTGATAAACAGAAGTTGTTTTATTCTCCCTTAGAGATGGTGCAACAAATTCTAAAGCAATCTAAGATACTTAATATTTATAATTTTAATATTTTTGACAATGAGATTACTATTGCTGGACAGGGTGATTTTGATAGTGTAATGGAATTGTTTCATTTTATTGAAAGTTATGCTCAAAATTTTATTTTAGATTTTTATTTTTATAGTGCCAGTCCATTTGATTTTAAAATTGTGTTTGTTAGCAAGGGGAAATAATGCAAAAGTTTCTAGCTTTAATTTTGCTATTTTGTTTTTTGTTGGGTTATGAAAAAAGAGAAATAGAGCAAGCAGAGATTCCTAATGTCTTCTCTCATTCAGAAGAACTTGTATTAGAGGCGATTTTAAATTCTAGGGCAAAGATTAATGGTAATTGGTATCAAGCGGGTGATAAGGTTTTGGGATTTGAAATAAAAGAAATCAGAATCAAAGAAGTTGCCCTCAAAGACCTAAGAAAAAATATTTTTCTTTTGAGATTTGGAAAATAAAAATGAAAAAAATATTGTGCTTAGTTTTTATTTTAAGTTTTCTATCAAGCTCCCCTATTTGTAAGGATAAAAAATTCAGTGTTGCTATTAGTAAAGAAGAAAGTTTTAAAACAATACTAGAGCAAATTGCACAAGAATGCTTTCTTAGCATTATCTTTAAGGATAAAATTTCTGCGCAGATTCTAGATAATAAGGGGATGATATTAAATTTTTATCAAGCAAGTTTAGAAGAGATTTTAAAAACAGCCCTTGAGGCCTTTGATTTATACTATACCTTAAAAGACAATGTTGTTAGCATCTCTTATTTAGAAACAAAAACCTTTTTTATTCATTATATTTCAACCTCACGTGTTGCATCAAGTAATACTAATATTATTTTTTCACAAGATGTAGCACAAAATAATTTTTCAACCAATTTACCTATGTCTGGAGGGGATAACCATCAAAGAGTGATTGATATTGCAAACCAACAAGATGATTTTATAAGTAAAAGTGGGAGCAAGATTTATTCTTTAGATGCTATAGATTTTTGGGGGGAGATTGAAAAAGAATTAAAGCAGATTATTTTTAGAGAAAATGATCGATATTTACCTCAAGATACCTTTAATCCTATTGTAATAAATAAGGCTTCAGGATTTGTCACAATTACTGCTTCTCCTTCTCAAATTAAAAGGGCTCAAGAATATATTAGATCTCTTAATAAAAAACTAAGCACACAGGTGCTAATTGATGTTAATATCTTAACAGTCTCACATCGCAATAGTAAAACTACGGGTATTGATTGGTCTTCAATTTATAATCTTGGCATTGGCGGAATAGAAAATAATCCCTTAATGTCTTTTAATAATAATGCATTGGATTATGGCATTAATATCTTTTCGCAAGATTTGACCATAGGAAAAATCATAGAGTTTTTAAACAGTTATGGAGATGTTAGCTCTGTGAGTAATCCAAAAATACTAACTCTAAATAATCAACCAGCTTTGATTTCTGTGGGTAATGTGATTAGATATACTCAAAATCTTGTTTATCAAACCAGTAATAATACAACAACTCTACAAAATACAAAGCAACAGTATCCTAGCGTTTTTTCAGGTGTATTATTGGATATTACTCCATCAATTGAAGGAGATTATATTATTTTAAAAATTAATCCTTCTATCACAGCAACAAAGGATTCTAAGATAGAAAATGAAGCAGACGCACTTTTGGCTCCTCCAAATCTATCTACAAATCAACTTTCTTCTATTGTAAGATTAAAAAATGATCAAAAAGTTGTGCTTGGAGGTTTGATTTCAAAATTGCAGATGAAACAACAAAAAAGAGTTCCTATTTTAGGGTATATTCCCGTTGTTAAATACTTATTTTCACATACAAGAGATTTGGATCAATCTCAAGAGATGGTGATTGTAATCACTCCAAAGATTGTTAATTTTGAGGAGCAACCATGAAAAAGTTTTTTTCTAATGAAATTAATTTACTTCTCATTTTATTGGGATCATTGATACTCTTTTTTATTCTTTGTGTAGTTTTGCTTCAAGCCCAACCGCATCAAAAATTAAGTAAAAGAACTTTAGATTCTAAAACCATTGCAAGAACAAAATTAGAAACGAAAAAGCAAGAACATTATGTAATTAAAAATGGCAAACTCCCCCCACCAAAAGATTACACAGATAGTAAAATTGCAGGATCTCTAACTTATGCTCATTCAATGCAAATTGCCAAAGATTTGTATCGACAAAAAAACTTTCAACAATCTTTAGTTTGGTCCTATAGGGCGCAAGAAATTGCACCCTTTGATAAGGAAGCTTGGATTTTATATGCAAAAAATTTAAGAGAGCTTGGTTATAAAAGAGAATCTCTTAATATTTTGCAATATTATAGGGTGCATTTCAATGAAAAACCTTAGAATTTATAGGGATAATATCAAGATTTTAGGTGCAAAAATTTGTAAAGATCTTGGGATTTTGCTTGTAATAGATGAAAGTAATCAAGTCTGCTTAGGTGTTGTTGATAAAAAAACAAAGAATAAAGATGAGCTAGATAGCATATATAGCATTTCAATTGCAAAAAATTTTCCCTTAGTAGATTTGGATAAAGGTTTTTTTTATTATCACCTAAAATTTATAGACTTTCAAGAAAGGCAAAAAGAAATTCAAGATAATATCGAGAAACTTTTTAATTTTATCTTGAAAGAAGCAATTAGGGTTGAAGCAAGTGATATTCACCTAGAAAATTTTGATCAAAATGCGTGGTTGAGGTTTCGTATTGATGGGGAATTACAGGAAGTTTGCGAGATTGAAAAAGAAATTTTTAATTCTCTTTGTTTGAAAATAAAACTTGAATCCAAACTTGATATTACAGAGATTAAACAAGCCCAAGATGGTCGCTATAGTATAGAGCTTAATTCTATAAAGTATGATTTTAGAATCTCTTGTATTCCTACATATGAGGGAGAATCTATTGTTTTGAGAATCTTGCATAAACAAAAACAGCAAGTAAATTTAAATTGGCTAAATCTTTCAGATAATCACTTAAATCTAATCCAATCTAATCTTACAAAAAGTCATGGAATCATACTAATAACAGGTCCAACTGGAAGTGGGAAATCTACAACTCTTTATGCAATTTTGGAAAGTTTTAAAAATAGTAGGAAAAAAATCATCACCATAGAAGATCCTGTTGAGTATAAAATTCCCTATGCAACACAAATTCAAGTAATTGCAGAGAGTGATTTTTCTTTTGCACAAGCGCTAAGTGCTATCTTGAGACAAGACCCAGATATTATTATGGTGGGAGAGATAAGAGATATTAAGACCTTAGAATTAGCCTTTAGGGCTTCTCTCACAGGACATCTTGTATTTGCAACTTTACATACAAATGATGCAAAGAGCACATTTGAACGGCTGATAGATATGGGGATGAACAAACATAGTATCTTGAGCTCCTTGTTGATGATAGTTTCCCAAAAACTATTGAAAAAACCTTGTAGCAATTGCCAGGAAAAAAGAGATGAGGGATATCAAAGTATGGGATGTAAAGCCTGTAATTATCAGGGAATTTTGGGTAGAGAAGTTGTAACTGAAGTTTTGGTCCTTGATAAAGAGGTAAAGAAAGCAATTAAAGAAGATAGATTAGAAGAGTATTTGGATTCTAATGCTTTTGAAACTCTATATTGCAATGCACTAAGAAAGCAAAAAGAGGGCAGGGTGGTTATTGATACTTGGATGAGTGAATGAAAAAATTTAGGGTAACTTGTGTTAAAAACACAAAAGTGCAAACCCTATCTTTTTATAGGCGTTCTAAAGAAGACTTACTTAGAGAACTTGAAGCTTCTGATATTGCAATCATAGAGATTAAAGAAATCTCAAAAATATCTTTTAAAAAAAGAAGTTTTGAGGAAGATTTTATTTTGTTTCTTAAACAAATGACAATGCTAATGGATTCTTTTATGCCAATTGATGAGATTTTACAATTTTGTATTCAAAATGCTTCAAAGAATTTTGGCCAAGTTTTACAAAAAATATTATACGATCTAAGAAATGGGAAAAAGTTATCTGATGGTTTTGAAGTATTTGGGAATCAAATATCCCCATTATACAAAGCTTTGATTTTAGTGGGTGAAAGAAGTGCTAAATTACCAGAAATATTTTCTTTGATTGTTAAGGATTTGGAAAAGAAGATAGGATATAAGAAGAGACTTAAAAAAATTTTATTCTATCCTTTTGTGGTTTTTATAACTATTGTTTTGTCTTTCATAGGGGCGGTGGTTTTTGTAATTCCAGAATTCAAAGAATTTTTTGCACAAAATGGCTTAGAGTTGCCTTTTATTACAAAGAGTCTGATTTTTTTAGAAGGGTTTATCAAGAAGTTTGGGTTGATAATAGTAGTATTGGGTAGTGTTGCTATTTTATTTGGAAGGTGGCTTTATAAAAAGAATGAAATAATAAAATCTCATATGGATAGAATTTTGTTGGAGTTTCCAATTTTTGGAGATATTGCCTTGTTTTTTAGATATCAAAATTTTTTACAGGCAATGTATTTTTTACAGAGTTGTGGAAATGATTTAAAAAGCAGTTTATCTATAAGCATTCAAGTATTAGATAATAAAATCTTAGAGGATAAAATATCTAGAGTCCTTAGAGATTTGGAAAGAGGTAGTGTTTTAAGCCTTGCATTAAATAAAGAAAAATTCTTTGATAGTATGATTATTGGGCTATTGCAAAGTGGTGAGAAGAGTGGAAGGCTTGATAAGATTTTTTTGAGTGCCTCAAAATATTATGAAGAAAAATACAAAGATTTGATTGATCGGTTTTTTCTCTATTTGGAACCACTATGTAGTTTTATGATTGCAATATTTGTATTATATCTTGCGCTAGGTGTTTTTATCCCTATTTGGAATTTACAGGATATGCAAAATTTTTAATTTCAAAGAGTTTAGAATCCGTTAGAATCATAAAAAAAAGTTAGGATAGCAAAATGTTTAAGATTTTACCAATTGATGGAGGGATTTGTGCCCCAAAAGGATTTGTAGCAGATGGGATTAGTGCTGGATTAAGAAATGGTGATAAACTTGATGTGGGATATATTTATATGCAAAAACCCACACAAGTATCTGCAGTTTTCACCCAAAATAAATTTCAAGCAGCACCAATTGTTTATTTTAAAAATTTTATTGCTAAAAAGGAGAGTAATTTTATTCTCATTAACACAAAAAATGCAAATGCAATGACAGGAGATAGGGGTGTTGAAGATGTAAAAGAAATAATGGAGTATTTGAAACAAACTCATCCTCATATTCAAAATCCAATTATGTGTAGTACAGGTGTTATCGGCGTGTATTTACCCAAAGAAAAAATTAAGGATTCTTTTTCAAAAATTAAATTTCAAAATCAAGATGAACAATCTCATAACCGCGCAGCCAAAGCAATAATGACAACGGATCGATATGAAAAAGAAATTGCATTTGAAGTAATTTTAGAAGATGGTAGTAGTTTTAGAATTGGTGCGATGGCAAAGGGTGCTGGAATGATACAGCCCTCAATGGCTACAATGCTTTGTTTTATTAGCACGGATGCAAAAATTCCACAAGAAGAAGCTCAAGAAATTTTAGAAGAATGTGTGCAAAAAACATTCAATGCAATTAGCGTAGATGGTGATATGAGCACAAATGATACTGTAATGTTAATGCAAAATGGTTTTTCTCAAGCCTATGATAAACTAGCTTTTAAACAAGCTTTATTGATGGCAATGGATAAACTTGCTAGAGACATTGTTGCAGATGGAGAGGGGGCAACAAAATTAGTTGCTTTTAAGATTAAAGGAGCCAAGGATGATAGGGAAGCTCAAAAAGTTGCAAAGGCATTAGCTAATTCCTTGTTGGTAAAAACAGCAATTTTTGGAAATGATCCAAACTGGGGGAGAATAGCCTCGACAATTGGAGCTAGTCAAGTGGATTGTGATGCAAAAAAATTAAGCATAAAAATAGGGGGCGTTTTGATTTATGATAAGGGTGAAATTTTATTTGATAAACAGCAAGAAGAGCTAGCAAGTCTTCAAATGAAAAAAGAATCTTTTATGGTTGAGTGTGATCTTGGCATAGGAGAAGGAGAATTCATAGCCTATGGGTGTGATTTAGGCTATGAATATGTAAAGATTAATGCGGATTATAGGAGTTAAGTCTTATTGTTTAAGACTTAATAGGGTATTTAAAACCTGATCTGAAGTGGTTACTGCTTTTGAGTTTGCTTGAAAGCCTCTTTGGACAACAATAAGTTGAGTAAGACTTCTGCTTAAATCCACATTACTCATTTCAAGTTTTGAGCCAGAAACGCTTCCTCTTCTTCCGGTATTTGCAGCTCCTATCATTGCTTGACCTGAGTTGCCTGTAGCAGAAAATACATTGCCACCCTCTGCTTGAAGTCCAGCATTGTTAGAGAAGTTTGCAAGTGCAACTTGCGCTAAGGCAAGAGTTCTTCCATTGCTAAAACCTCCAAGTAGAGTTCCATTAGAATCAAATCTCACATCAATGAGATCCCCAGCTTGATAACCATCCTGATTGATAGCATAAGTCTCTGATTGTTTATCCACACTTGTAAGACCACCAAATCCACCACTTTTTCCAAAAGATAGGTCGATTCTTTGAGGAGTGTTGGCCCCATTTTTTGGATCAAATTGTAAAACTTGAGGATTCATACTTGCCAAACTACCATCGCTATTAAATTTTACTCTACCACCCTCAAAGATATTAGGCCTTGATGGGGAGCTTCCATAGAGTTCTGCAGGCTCTGGAACAATTGCCCTAAAACTCCATTCTGAACCACCACTTTTATAAAATTCAAATCTAATAGTATGCTTGGTTCCAAGACTATCAATAATATCCACACTTGATGTATGGATAGCATGGCCAATTTTTGAGGTCATACTAGAGATACCACCCTCAATTAATGAGGCGGTATTTAGCCCTCTCATAGTTTCTTTAAAGAGCACATTATTAGTCACATTCTCTGAAGCATAGCCACTTACAAAAATATTAAGATTTTGCTTTTGGTCATCTCCATTATCCTTATTTTGGATTTCAAACATACCATATTGATTGACTTTTACAGAAACACTTGCAGTTTGGTCATCATAGGGCTGTGATGGATCTTTGATAAGGTTTGCATCATATTGCATCAGAGCTCTTAAATCTTCGGTAGTTCTAAATTGACCTGTTCCAGAATCAGGACTTACAGAGTTTGTATAGCGATATCTAAAAGCAGTGATATCTGCATCGCCCTCAATAAAATTAGCAAAAGCACCTGTTCCTGATGCTGTGATTCTAATATTTTTTATGCTTTCATCGCCATCAAGCTCATTTTTATTTTCTAGTCTTAAGAGACCATTATCAATATAGGCTTCAACACCTGTTTGATTTTTTACCGAGTTGATTGCATTTTGTGCAGCAACAAGAGAAGAAATACCGCTTACTGCAGAATCATTTGTAAAAGTAATTCTTGTATCATTAATTTCAATACTGCTTTCTTCATCACTATCTAGAATTTCATTTCTCATTTCTGAAGTTTTATAACTAACCCAAATACCTTGATTTTCTGTAAGGGCAAAAGCATCTCCATTTTGATTAAAGAGAGCAGAGAAATCCTCAGCTTTTTGTGTAAGGTTTGAATCTGAGTCATAGATTGGATTAATCCCATCAGATGATGTTCTTGTTGTAGAATCTAGAGCAAAAATATTAGCAATTTGATCAGCATGTCTTCCAGCAGTTAAGTTTGCCCTCATTGATACTTTTGTACTAGATCTTGCAGGCATTACCATTGCAGGATCTACTTGAATATTTTGTAATGGACCAGTGTTATCGACTTTGAAAAAATCATCCTCACTCATTTTTGATGCATTTTTTAAATCACCTTTAACCCAACCTTGAACAACATAACCACCATTTGTTACAAGATTCCCATTTGCATCAAATAGAAATTGACCATCCCTAGTAAAGTTTTGAGTAGTACCCCTATCAGGACTAATAATAAAAAATCCATCTCCCTCAATTGCAAGATCAGTTTTTACATCAGAATTTTGTGTATTACCTTGAGAAAAAACTTTTGTGGTCGTATTTACTCCAACCCCAAGTCCTACAGAGAAATCATTTTGTCCGCCCAAGCCATTTTGGTAAGGAGAGGTTGCAATAAGTTTTATTTGGGAGAGCATATCAACAAATGAGGCACGTGAATATTTAAAACCTACAGTATTTACATTTGCAATATTATTACTCTCTATATCAAGTGCTATTTGGTGTGCCTGCATCCCACTCACACCAGACCAAAGTGATCGTAACATATTCAAGTCCTTTTTCAAAAATTTCAAAACTACAAAGCAACAAGTGTTCCAAAATCTCTATAAAAAGTTCTTGGTAAGTAGTCAAGGGAGCCTAAAAAATAAAAATATATAAATAGAAAGCAATAATAGATCTTTATATTTTTTTAATAGGATATGCCCTTAATGCTATTTAGTAAGTATAACCAGTGCTTACTTGTTTTTAAAATCAGGGTATATAAAAACTATAAAAGCCTTCTTATGACACTTTGTTGCAAGCAATCTAGAATCTAGGATTTATTTTTAAAGTATTGGATTAAAGGGTTTGTAATAGAAATATTAAGTATCAAAATAGTCTTAAGGAGTATTATAAAGTATTGTAGCAGAGCTCTAGAAAGGATCTGCAAGAATAAAATCTTACAGACCTTTTGGCATAATTTAGCAAGAATAGGTTGAGATAAACTCAAAAGGATGAGGTCTTGCTTCCCAAGGCCAAATTTCAGTTTTAAATTTAAAACTCTTATAAACTTGAATAAACTCTTCGCTAAAAACATTGCCTTGCTTGAGATAGTCCTTATCAATCAACATTTCTTCTATAGCAGCTCTTAGAGTATGTGGCATTTGTTGAATATTTTTTTCTCTGATTTCATCAAGAGTGAGCTCAAAAAGATTAATATCCATAGGTTTTCCAGGATCTATTTGATTGGAGATACCATCAAGTCCTGCCATTAAAATTGCACAAAAGGCAAGATAAGGGTTAGCAGAGTTATCAGGGAATCTAAACTCAAGCCTTGTACTATTACCCTTGCTATTATAAGGGATTCTTACACTTGCGCTGCGATTATTGGCAGAATAAGTTAGGATTGATGGAGCTTCAAACCCAGGAATTAGTCTTTTAAAAGAATTAGTGGAAGCGTTGCTAAAGGCTGCTACACTCTTTGCGTGTTTTAAAACCCCACCTAAGAAATAAAGTGCTAATTGGCTAAGGTTATGGTATTTATCTCCAGCAAAAAGATTTTGGTTGTTTTTCCAAATGCTAATATGTGTGTGCATTCCATTGCCATTATCGCCAAAGAGTGGTTTGGGCATAAATGTGGCTGTTTTTCCATTGATATGAGCTACCATTTTTACTACATATTTTATTTTTTGCACATTATCAGCCATTTCTAATAAATTGCCAAATTTCACACCAATCTCTCCTTGCCCTTGAGCCACCTCATGATGAACCACAAAAGTTTCAATCCCAATTTGATGTAAAACTTTAACAATCTCTGCTCTAAGGTCCATCATTGTATCTGCAGGTGGGACAGGGAAATAACCCCCTTTAATACTAAAGCGATGGCCTGCATTGATACCACCTTCAAAGCTTTTGTCTCTATTCCATTCTCCCTCTTCGCTATCTATCTCATAGTATTGACAGTTTACTGCATCTTTAATTTTGATGCTATCAAAAATAAAAAACTCATTTTCTGACCCGATAAAAACCTCATCCCCAATGTTGCTCTCTTTGAGATATTCCATTGCTTTTTTTGCAATACTTCTAGGACATTTTTCATAAGGCGCATTCTTGTAGATATCCCAAACATCACAAAAAACAACAACAGTTGCATCTGCACTAAAGGGGTCAATAAAATATCTAACCAAGTCAGGTTTTAAAACCATATCTGATTGTTCTATGGGTTGCCAGCCATTCATAGAACTTGCATCAAAGGGGATTCCTTCAGAAAATAGATTAGAATCTATGGTTTGGAAATTATAGGCTAGATGGTGCCAAGTTCCCTTAATGTCGGTAAATCTAAAGTCAACAAACTCTACTTCATTTTCTTCACAAAAACTAAAAAAGTCTCTAATCTGTGTTTGCATACAAATCCTTTAAAGAATGATAGTTATTCTATCATTTTTGATTTATTGGGTAGAGTATCTAGAGTGAATTTTTTTACAAAGAGGATTACTAAAATTGCATTGGATTTTTAGATTTGAAGAAAGATCTTTTGGTGTAATAGTAAATAAAGTTTTTTGCTCCTTATTCCTTGCAGCAATGGTTAGATCCTGATGTAGAGTTAGGGAACATAGTGGATGATTTTTTTGAGTGTGTCTTTGGAAGATTTCTTGAAGATAGGAAAAATTATTTCCATCATTTTTTTGATGCAAGAAATACTTTTGTGTAAAAAATAATGAAATCTCATTTTGAAAATTTTTTAAAGATAAAGAGAGGTAGCTATTGCATTTTTTCTCACTTATAAATATTCCTTGGCGAAAGGCTAGGGTTGTTAAAACCCCAAGTAAGACAATCACAAAAACCAATTCCAAGGTACTAAAGGCCTTAGAATTTAATCGTGTTATTTTCAAGAGGAATAATTAAGGGTTTTGGATATTGTTTAGCAAGTTTTTGACAAAGAGGAGTTTGAATTAAAGAATCTATTTTTACAACAAGATTGCGTTGGTTAAAATCAATGGATACGCAATTGTTTGTCTGATCAATTGCTTGATTTTTTGCAAGTCTTACACCTGTATTACTTGAAATCCATCTTGATGGGCTCAGTCTTGCACTTTGCATAATAATTTCACCATTTAATTGAGAGAGATTTAAATCTTCAACAAGATATTTTTGTTCAATTGTGCTGATAATAGTTTGGATATCAGCAACAATTGCACTATATTGGGCATCACTTCTGGAGAGGGATAGCTTAGGTAGGGCAATACTTGCAATGATTCCTAAAATTACTATCACAAAAACCAATTCAATCATGCTAAAGGCTTTTTGCATCCATCTCATATCAAGTGATCCACCATATTTTTTACAAACTTAGCTGAAGTTTGTGCCGCCTCTTCTAAAAATTGATCAAAGCTGATATCTGCTTCTCCATCTGCACTATCACTTATTGATCTAAAAATACAAAATGGTATTTTAAACAAGCTACACACTACACCAACAGAAGCCCCTTCCATTTCTACAGCATCAGCTTGAAACTTTTCTATTAACCATTGTTTTTTTTCTGCATTATGAATAAATTGATCTCCAGAGGCAATGATTCCTTCATAAATAGAAATATTCTCTTTTTTTGCAACTTCTTTTGCTAATGTATTGAGTGTTTCATCGGTATAAACATACACACTGCTTTCGGGGATAAAGCCAAGAGGATGTCCAAAGGCAGTAATATCAACATCATGTTGGCAAAGTTTGGTAGCAAGCATTAAATCTCCAACTTTAAGTTTTGGATTTAGCCCTCCTGCAACACCACTAAAAATAATTCTCTCACATCTAAAGTGTAAGATCATCGTGGTAGCAGTAATGCTTGAATGAACTTTCCCTATCTTGCTATAAGCAACAAAAACTTTGGAGTCTTTGTAATCAATCTCATAGAAAGTATTACCAGAAAGATTGTGCGTTTTATATTCTTGAAAAATATCCAAAAGAGGAGTTATCTCCTCTCTCATTGCACCGATAATACCTATAATCATCATTTATTCCTTATTTATAGAGTTGCTAAAAAATCTTTCAAAGAAGATGTATCTGTGATGCTAAAAGTATTTTTTGAACTAAGGCGCTTATTTAGACCTTTTAATACATTGCCACAACCAAACTCAATATAAGCATCAATTTCAGAATCTATTTTCAAGATACTCTGCTTATATAACACAGGTTTTGTGAGTTGATTGCTTAAGAGTTCTATAGCTTCTTGTTTCTTAGAATAGCTATTGGTAGTTGTGTTTGAAATAACAGGGAGAGAGAATTCATCTTTTAGCATTGGCTCAATGAGCTTTGAAAAATCATCTATCATATCATTAAGCAAAGGACAATGGCTAGCAACAGACATTGGTAGCAGAAGTGCTCTTTTTGCACCCAATGTCTTTAGTTCAGATTCTAAAGCAGAGAGGTCAGCCTTTTTTCCTGCGAGAACCACTTGTCCATCACCATTATAATTAGCACACCAGATAGATTTGCCATTATCTCTTTGTTTTTGACAAAATTGCTCCAATACAGAATCCTCAAGTCCAACAATTACCATCATCCCAGCATCTTTGCCCTCACAAGCTTTTTGCATTAAAATACCTCTTTGATGTGTCAAAGTTAGCGTATCTTCAAAATCTATTCCATTTGCAACACTAACAGCACTAATTTCACCTAAGGAATGCCCTAATGCAAGTTTTGCTAGTAGAGGAGATTCTTGTTGCAAGATAGAGTGTGCGATATAGCTAACTAGGAAGATTGCAGGTTGGGTATATTGAGTTTGATTAATTTGTTCATTTTCTTCAAAACAAAGCTTTGTCATATCTATTTTGAGAATGTCACTTGCTACTTGAAATAATTCTTTGGCAATATTAAAATTATCATAAAAATCTTTTCCCATACCAATACATTGACTTCCTTGACCAGGAAAAATAAAGGCATAATTCATTAACTAGTCCTCCCAATTATATTTTTTTCGAGCGTGATTCTATCAAACTTCCTATTAAATACCTATAAAACTTAGAGCTTTAAGTTATTTTTTATGAAAAATATCGTAGAATCCTCTCCTCAAGTAAAAATTAAGTCTATAGTTTTCTAAATTCTTAGTTTTTTTGGACAGATGGGTGAGTTGGCTGAAACCACATCCCTGCTAAGGATGCGTAGCCGCAAGGTTACCGAGGGTTCGAATCCCTCTCTGTCCGCCACCGCTTCTTTTTATACTAATTTTAAAATCCCTGATTATAAAAGTTTGTAAGTTTTTGTTTTTAAAGATTTTATTTTATAAATCAAAAGATTCTGAAGTATAGAGCAAAAATTAAAATTTTAGAATTTAGCTTTCTTGTAGTTTTTAATCTTGTTTATTAGAAAAACTTTTTTCATTGCTTAGGCTTTGGTAATAGAATGGAATTGTAGTTTGATATTTGCATTGAATTATATCAAACCTGTCTTGATAAGATTTTTGTCGGATTAACATTTTAAAATCTAAGAATCTCTAAGATTTAATATAGACCTTTTTCAAGCATTGGCATTTCTGATTTATAGCAAGCTTAGAGATAAAAATCTTTAACTTCTAAATTTTTATCTCTAATATTCTTAATATTTTTTTATGCTTTTGATAAAGTGGGGTTGCAGGGCCAGAAAATCTTAGTTTAACCAAGATCTTCTAGATTAAGATTTTGTAGTAAAAAGATAAAAGAATATTGAGCTAAGATGTGATTGTTTAGATATAGGGAGTGGATTAAAAACCTTGTCTAAAAACCATATTTACACTATAGTCAATGTTAAATTGCCCATAAAAGGTGCGTTCAAACTCAAAAGCTAATCTTGTTGCACTACTAAATGCAAGATTTGCAGAAATATTCACAAAAAGACGAGAATCTCTTTTGGTTTGCTGATGATAAAGAATATTTTCATCAGATAAGATTTTTTCCCTACTATGAGCTAAATCAGTTGCGCTTCCAAATCCACCCCTAATGGTAAAAAATCCTTTTTTATACCCTGTAAAAATTCCCATTTTTAGATGCAATGGCACACTGCCCTTTGCTGTAATTTTTCCACCTAATTCATCTTTGAGTGATTGTTTGCCAATGTAACCAGCAATTAATCCAATAAAAGGTTCTAAATAATAATTATTTGTAACCCATCCACGATAACCAAGCTCGACACTTCCTAAAATAACAGGAGTAGAGGCATTAGTGCTAAAAGTGCTATTTTGGAGTGAGACTTTATAGTCATTTTGATAATGAAGATATTTAATAATGGCATCTATATAGATTCCACTATCAAAGATTGCACTTGTATAAATTCCTCCACCAAGACTATCCATTGTGCCACTTATACCCCCATTTCCAAGTAAAAAACGCGTATAGCTAAAAAGGGCACCGGAGAATAGATTTACCCCCTTAAGACTTGTATGATAATCACTGCCAACTTGAATTTGATAATAATTGCTCTTTAAGGAAGATGAGCCATTGTCTGCTGTAGTATGCCCACCATAAACTCTAGCCCAAACTCCTGCCTTGTTGTTTTCTCCTCTTAATTCTCCCATACGCTTATTAAGATTATTCCATTCTGTAATATAGCTATAATAAATTGCATCTGCTCCTAAATTGGCAGTGTTGAGATTTTCTCCACTATAAATATCCATCAAAGGTATATCCGCACCTTCTAGATACCATTGATAGGCGCCATTGTATTTTCTAAATAAGATTTGATCTGTAATTGCAGGATCATTTTTTGAGCTAAAGGAAAAATAATCTTGATGGATTTCATTTGTTTCTTGTAAGGAAGCAATAATCACATCATTTGTTTTGATCTTTCGTGTTTTATTGACTGTTATTTCAATATGATTATTGCCACCACTAGCACTTTGTAAGGCTTGGATAGAGATTGTAGGGTCATTAGGGTTGAGTGAAATATAAAAAGAAGAGTTGTTTGCTTCTAAATTTCCTACTCTTATATTTCCATATACTTCCGCATTTTGCAAGGTTGCAGTTGAATTGATTTCACCAGCAATATTGCCTCTTAGAATTGCTTGATTGATGGTAATGTTTGAGATATCTTGTAAAACAACATTAGCCTGCATTAAGATATTTCTATTTTCTATGTTAGCTTGACTTAGAGTTTCTTGATAGATAAATTCTCCATCAATGCTTGAAGAGTTACTGCTTATTACATTATTACCATCATTAGAATCTAACCACATCTTAGAATCACCAAGTATAATTTTTCCACCATTTGTGCTTGTTATAGTATCTGCACTAATGGTTGTGTTACTGCTTTGGGTAAGGGTTGCGCCATTTAATATCACCTTATCAAAGCTAAAAATTCTTGCTTCCACATCATTTGCTTCAGAGCTTGCCATAGTGGGCTGGCTAAAGAGTGGGGATTGATTGTATTGATTGATTAGTGCATCATAACTATTTACTACAACATTAGATGATGAATTATTAAACTTTATATCTTTGTCAATATAGTTATGCACTATAGGATGAGCTTGGAAGAATACATCCTTACTAATACTTAGATTTTTTATTTTTAGGCTTCCATCAAAAATATAGTTTGCATTGATAGCTAAATCAATATTTCCTATAAAGTTTCCATGAAAGATGTGTGTATGATTATCCCCATTTAAATTAATAGAACTTATTTGGTCTGAACTATTATGAATTATTGCACCATCATCACTAGCATTTAGGGTATTAAAAGTAAGGTCATTTCCATTGAGCTCTAAAATAGCTCCATTTCTTCCAAAATAGATTCTATCTGGATTGATTTGACCTGTATGATGAATGCTGATTTTAGCTCCATTGATTGCATATATAGAGCCAAATGCTAAACCCTCATTTAAAAACTCTACCTCTCCTTCTCCAATCCTAAATCTAGCATCCGCACTACTTTGTAAAATCTTTAATCTACCTTCACCCATCTTTACAAGGACATCGCCACTTGCTGTTCTTGCATCCATCTCTAAGATAGCATTAGAATTTACTACCACGCCTGCACTCAAAAGGCTATAGGGTTGTTGTGTTTTAGAATCTATATCTGCTTTAATGCTAAAGGTGCTATTTTCCGCAAAATAAAGCGCGCTTGTGTTTAGATTGGTTTCTTGTTTTAAAATTAGAGTTCCATTCCCACCAAAGACAAAATCTTTATCTTTCTTAGCATCTTGTGTGAGTGTATAAACCTCTAAATCAGCACTATAAAGTTTATTGTCTCTAATTTCATAAGTAGAATCTGATAGTCTTAAAGTATGAGATTCTTGATAATCCTGAAGATATAAGTTATTGATTGGTGCATAAACTGTAGTCCAGCATTTATAGGTGGAATATCCTCCACCACAAGCATGCTGACCCACATCTCCTACACTAGAAGCCACACCTAAAACATAATAGGTTTTATCGATATTGTCATATACTAGGAGTGCGCTACCGCTATCTCCAGCCCCACCTGAAATGGCAAATTCCTTATAATTTGTGCTATTTTCCTCTGTAGCAAAAAACTTGATTTCTCCTGTTATGGTTCCTTTTGTGTTTTTTCTTTTAAGTTCTGTAGCATTATAGAGAATGCCTCCTGTGCGATATTGATTTGCATCTGCAATTGGATCATTAGCACTATCATATGGTCCCACACTTTTGTCATAAATATTAATCCCTTGAACCCCACTGCCTGAGCGTACAAAAAGACTATATCTAGGGTTGTCTAAAATTTCTTTTAAATTTTCTTTGTATGCATAGCCCTGCACATCAGAATCTACTTTCTCAAAAAAGTGGTTATTTATGAGTTTGGCAGAAGCATTGAGATTGATCTTATCCATCCTTAATACTTCAAAATCTCTAATAGGATTATCACCATCAAAATAAGAGGCAAAATTATTTGCACTATCTGCTACAGAAGTTTTTACACCACCAAATTCAAGAATACTGCCTTTGCTGACACCATTTTTTGGATCTAGCATGTGTGAGGCTGTGATGATATAGTTTCCACCAATATTACTAAATTCTCCCAAAAGTTTCCCGCTGGTATTTGCAAAACTAAAATCAGGCATAACTTCAAGGGTTATTGATTTGTTACCATCTATTGAAGTAATAGTCACATTTTGACTGCCAGCACTAAATCGCCCTAAATTTGCACCAAAATCAAGATAATCTTGATAAAAAAAGCGAGAATCCACAGTCCCTGCATAAATTTTAGCCATAAGCAATATACAAATATTAAGTTTTTTTAGCATGTTATTCCTTAATCTTATATAATAGGTTTATCAAGCTCAATAAAACTTTCTAACCACTTGCTTCAATTAGGAGATGCTAAAACCTGGTAGTCACCTTTTTAGGGTTAAAAAAGATAGATGCTTTGTTTGTTATAGTTTAAAAGTATGTCTCTTTTTATAACAAATTTCTATCAAATAGATTGTATGTTCTTTATAGGCTTAATACATCTTATTTTCTTGGTACTTGGAAAAACTAAAATAGTGGATTGAAAATTTTACAAACTATATTAGCGTAATTATAGCATTTAGAGGAAGAAACTTATACATTCTTTAGCGGGCTATAAAGGTTTAAAAGAGAGATTTTTAAGATTATGAAAACTTTAATAAGATAAGGGTTTAGAAATTTGCTACAATTTTCTTGCTAAGTGACGGGAGCCTATAGAAATAGGCTGAGAGTAAGCTTATAGCTTAGACCGAACCGGATCTGGATAATGCCAGCGTCGGGAACACTGGAATCTACTATAACATACCCCCCCCCATCATTTGCAATCATTATGTTTTTATAAGAGGTAAAATATGAAGAAATATGTCTTATTTTTTATATTAAATATTTTGAGTGCACAAATTCTTGAGCTTGATACTATTGAGAGACAAGATAGTTTTGAACCTAGGGTTCAATTGCAAAAAGAAAAAAATACTATTACCCAAGATCAGCTAAATAAGTATAGTGTGACTTCAACCACACAACTTAGCAAGTATTTCTCAAACCTTAGAATTTATGCACAGGGTTCTGATACTTTCCCAATGGTTTCTTTTAGAGGAGTTTCTAGTCCTGATTATTATTCCTCTGTTCTTGGTGTATATGTGGATGGAATTCCCCAAAGCCCAAACTTTTTGATTCAAAATTTATCTGATGTGGAAAATATTGTGTTAGTCAGTGGAGCAGAGGGATTATTTTATGGTGAAAATGCACCTTTAGGATTAATTGATATTCAAACTAGAAGTCCTCTTGGTAAAAATTATGCAGATGCTCATACAACTTTTTCTTTGTTAAGAGAGGATATTAATTTGCAAGTTGGTTGGCAATTGCTTCAAGATAGGCTTTGGGGAAAAGCAAACTTTAGATTTATTAGGGATAATGGTTTTATCAAAGACCCTAAAACTAACAAAATGCTTAATTATGCCAATTCTTGGAATGTGGGAGCAAGCTTGTATTATCAAATACTTGATAATTTATTTTTAAGTTCGCACTACAGCTTTTACCATACTTTTAGCAGAAAGGATTTTTTTCTTACGCAAAAGCAAATACAAAAACTTTCTTTAGAAAATGATGACAAAATCACTTGGGAAGAGTTTGTTTTGGGAGAACAAAATAAAATACTCAACAAAACACCATATCTAAATCTTTTTGCACATAATGCAAGTGTAAAGTTAGAATATCTTTTTTCAAATTCAACCCTTAATATCATAAGTGCGTTTTCAAAAAATAATACATTGGCAAATAGTTATCCAGGAATCTATGTGCAGAGTGAAAAAAATGATGGGTATTATTATGATACTGCCCAGTTTATTCAAGAACTCAGATTGCACACCAGCCATAAAAATAATTTAGAAAGTTTATTTGGTGCTTATTATAAATTTTTTATACTTGATAATGGTATGGTTCGCGTACCTACTGAAATACCACTTGGATATAGTGGTAATTGGGATGCAAAAGAGAAAGTCAATACTTTTGCACTTTATGGCAATACCTCATTTCATTGGGGTAATTTTACATTGCACACAGGATTAAGATACCAATTTTTTCATACATTCATAACATCTTTAAATCCACCTGTTATGGATATCAGTCCATATAGCAATAGTGCAGTTTTTCATGCAATAAATCCAAGAGTTGCCCTTTATTACCAGCCTTCAAAAAATTCAAAGATATTTATAGAGCTTTCAAACTCTACAAAACCAGGAGGATTTGCAAAATTTCCTTTCGCAGATACAGATACAATCCCTTATGGAAGTGAGCAGATCTATAATATGGATTTAGGTGGCACGATTTTTTTATTTGATTCAAAATTGCAGTTAAAATCCTCATTGTATGCAAATTTGCGGACAAATACACAAAGCTATGTTGGAGTAGGATATTATAAAAGCATTAAGAATATTGGTAATGCCTATGCAATGGGGCTTGACTTGCAGATTGATTATCATCATGGTTTTTTTATGGGGTTTGCCAATATAAATTTTGGAGTTTCAAAGTTTATGAGAGGTGGTAAAAATCAAGGAGAGATTACAATATTGGGTAATAAAGGATTTTATGATCTCTCAGGACTGGTGCCAAAATTTTCTCCACTATTTAGTTTAAATATTGGATCAGATTTTGATTTGTTGGATAAAAAGATTCATAAATTAACTCTTTCTACACTACTTAATTATAGTAGTTCTTACTATATTGATGATTTTAATAGAGATGAAGATATGAAGCAAAAGGGGTATTTTTTACTTGATTGTAGTTTAAATTACTCTTTTGCTAAGTATTATTCTTTGAGTATTTTTGCCCAAAATATTTTTAATACCCGCTATATTACATCCGTGATTTGGGATTCTAAAGGGAAGGCATTTACTATTGGAGACCCTTTAAATATAGGGATAAGATTAGGATTTAGTTTTTAATTTATGATAATTATTCTTATTTTTATAATTATTTAAGCTAAAGATTGTTAGAATATCACCGCTGCAAAAGAGATTTTGTGGTGTCTAAGTAATGAACGTGGTTTTTTACATTGTCTTCCTTATGTTGGCCCTCGCTTTTTAGCGGGGGCTTTTTTGTTTCTGGCTAAAAGCAACTGATATATTTTTCTAACAGACTAGTTTTTCACAACTATTAGCATCTTGTTGTAATTTTTGTAATATCTTTTCATACTTTTGTAATACTTATATAGTTTGAGTCTAAAATTTTAAAATGAAAAGTTGGTTATGGAAATTACTATTGCAGAAATACAAGAAAATGATCTATTTGAAATAGAAAAACTCTATTTTGATTCCATTAGACAAAATGCTTCTGGGTTTATACAAAGATTAGATTTGATGCCAGATATTAAGGATGTAGTTTTTTGGAAGAAAAAACAAGGAGATGCTTTTTTTTATTTAAAAAAACATCAAGAAATAGTGGGTATGTGTGGCTTAGTAAAAAAAGATGATGGGGTCGTGGAACTATCTAAATTTCATATAAAAAAAGAATATCAAAACCAAGGTTTAGGTAAAAAAATGCTTCTTTTTGTGCAAAAATACGCAAGCAATAATTTTTTTAATAAGATTGTTTTACATGTGAGTAAAACTCAAAAAGCGGCAATTGCGCTTTATCTTAGTCAAGGTTTTGAGATTATAGAACAAAGGGATTGTATTGTAGAAATTGAAGATATTAGATATTGTTACCCTACATTTTTTATGCAAAAAAATATATAAGGCTCTTGATGATAAATATTGTTTTAGTTGAACCTCAAATACCTCAAAATACTGGAAATATTGGAAGATTGTGTGTTGCGGGAAATGCGAGATTGCATTTAATACATCCTTTAGGATTTAATATTGATGAAAAATCTCTTAAGCGTGCAGGAATGGATTATTGGGAATCTTTAGTTGTTCAAGAATATGAAGATATCTTTTCTTTTTGGAAGCAAAACCATGTGAATGATAAACATTTTTTCTTAAGCACAAAGGCTGAAAAAGTTTATTATGATGCAGCATTTTGTGATGAATGTTTTTTATATTTTGGTAGAGAAGATGCAGGGATTAATCCAGAGATATTGCAAGCATATAAACAACAAGTCTATAAGATTCCAATGTATGGAGATACAAGAAGCATTAATCTTGCAACATCCGTGGGTGCAGTTTTGTATGAGGCAATTAGACAGAGTATGACCTATAAAAATTTTTAGGGTCGAAAATACTTTCTTAATCCTTGATTACTTTGGTTAAATTCTTTTGGTTTTTCTTTGGGAGGATTTTTACATCCTTGAGGTTGTAGTTTTTCTAGCAAGCTACCCTTGGGATTATGGGTTTTTTCTTTATCTTTAGGATGATTATGCTGTGCCTCTTGTGTGAGACAAAAAGTAAGGCAACAAAGTAGTAAGACTATCTTTTTTATTAGGAAATCCATAATATTTTATCCATCCAACCAAATAAAATACAAACACCAAGAAAAATAAGCAAGATTCCAGAACAAATTTCAATACTTCTAAAATGTTTTTTAATCTTTGTAAATAAACTAAAAGCTTTTTGTATAAAGAGAGCCACAAGTAAAAAGGGAATAGCAAGTCCAATTGCATATACGACAATAAGGAGAATTCCAAAATTTCTTTCTGAACTGCTTAAGATGATAATGCTTGAGAAAATAGGACCAAGACACGGAGTCCAGCCTAGTGCAAAGCTTATCCCTAAAAGAAATGGGGATAGAATATGATGAAAGATCTTTTTTTTATCCACGCTAAGATTGAAAGCCTTAGTCTTGTATAATAAAGATAGACGCAAGATCCCTAAGAAATGCAATCCAAATATTATGATAATAACTCCTCCTAATTGTTTGATCCAATATGGAGCAAAAACATCAATTATTTTTGCAGAAGAGATGCCAAAGAGAATAAAAATAAGACCAAATCCAAGAGTAAAGATTAAAGCTTTATAAAAGAGTGCAAAGCTTGTTTTTTGCTCTTTAAGATATTGTAGATTTTCCCCGCAAATGTAAGACATATATGCAGGAACAAGTGGCAAAATACAAGGACTTAGAAAAGTTAATATGCCAGCTAAGAGTGTAACAAATAGCGGTGCAGTCTGAAAAAAAGCTTCTAAAAATTGTTCCATAAAACCCCTACTTAAGCAGTTTATTACTGTGAATTAAAGCATAAAAAAACAAATTTTAGTTATAATTGTCTCTACCTCAAGATAGTTTGGAAAATCTTGAGACTTTTTAAGATGGGGGAGTAGATGACAGACAAGATTGACAAGAGAGTGTCGAGTTTTGAGAGTTTTGGATTATCAAAAGGTCTGCTGAGAGGAATTAGGGAAGCGGGTTTTCAATCGCCAAGTCCTATACAAGAACAGGCTATACCAATAGCGTTAAAGAAGCGAGATATAATTGCACAGGCTCAAACTGGAACTGGTAAGACTGCCGCTTTTGCATTACCAATTATAGAGATGTTGAAAAATGATAAAAATATTGAGGCATTGGTGATTACTCCAACAAGAGAGCTTGCAATGCAAATTAGCGATGAATTTTACAAGCTTGGTAGGTTTGTAAAGACTCGAACGGTTTGTGTTTATGGTGGGCAAAGTATTAAAAAACAATGTGAGCTTATTGAAAAAAACCCTCAAATTATGATTGCAACTCCAGGAAGATTGTTAGATCACTTAAAAAATCAAAGAATTAAAAAGTTTAAACCCCGTTTTGTTGTTTTAGATGAGAGCGATGAGATGCTTGATATGGGATTTTTAGATACGATTGAAGAGATCTTTAATTATCTACCAGGACAGATACAAATCTTGCTATTTTCTGCAACAATGCCTATTGCTATTAAAAGATTGGCTGATAAAATTTTAAGAGATCCTGTTCATATTGCAATCACTCCAGCAAATGTAACAAATGTCGATATCGCACAGCGCTATTATATGATCAATGAGAGTGAAAGAAGTGAGGCTATTATTCGGTTGTTGGATACCGAAAATGTATCTAAGGGCATTATTTTTACACGCACCAAAAAAGAGGCAGATGACTTACATTTACTCTTGCAAACAAGAGGGTATCGATCTCAGGCGTTACATGGAGATATGGATCAAAGAGATAGAAGAAATGCAATAATGGCTTTCAAGAATAAGAGTTGTGATATTTTAGTGGCCACAGATGTAGCAAGCAGGGGTCTTGATATTAGTGATGTAAGCCATGTCTTTAATTATCACATCCCTCTTAATGCTGAAATTTATGTGCATCGTATTGGTAGAACAGGGAGAGCTGGGAAAAAGGGGGTTGCTATTACTTTAGTGACTCCTCTTGAGTATAGAGAACTAAGAAAGATTCAAAATGATATAGGTAGTGATTTAGATCTTTATGAGATACCTCAAGAGAACCTCTCTCCAAGCAAAATCATCCAAGATATTTTAGGAACAAAGATTGATAATAATGCCTTTGAAGTTTATGAAGAGTTAAAGAATCATTCAGACACTTCACAGATAATTCTAAGACTTATATCAATGCAACTTAAGCAAAAGGCAATAGGTTTAAAAAAGCAAGATTTGCAGGCTTTGGAAGCAAGGATGGAGACCAAGAGAAGCCATGGAGTTTATAAGAGAAGAGAAAAAAAACGCGTGGCTGATAATATGGTCTCTAGAGAGATTTTAGAAAAAAGAACAAGGAGGACATAATAAAAGAAGCACAATTTATTTGGAAAGATGGAGAGATTATTCCTTGGGCAGAGGCTACCACTCATGTCCTGACACATTCTTTGCATTATGGAAATGCTGCTTTTGAAGGAGTTAGGGCTTATGTAACACATAAAGGGTTGGCAATTTTTAGATTAAAAGAACATACTAGGCGTTTGCTTAATTCTTGCAAGATAACAGCTATTAAGTGTCCTTATTCGCAAGAAGAATTAGAAAGGGCACATATTGATTTGATTAAAGCCAATCAAAAAAGTTTTAAAGGAAATGTATATATTCGACCTTTGGTGTATTTGGGCTATGGGGTGATGGGGGTTGATCACAGGAAAGCACCTGTTAATGTTGCAATAGCTGCATGGGAATGGGGTGCTTATTTGGGAGAAAAATCTTTAGCAGAGGGAATAAGAGTAAAAACGAGTTCTTTTACAAGAAATAGCATTAAGTCTATAATGGGTAAGGCAAAAATATCTGCAAACTACCTCAATTCACAAATGGCAAAATATGAGGCACTTGAGTATGGTTTTTCAGAAGCATTACTATTAGATGAAAATGGCTTTGTTGCAGAGGGTAGTGGAGAGTGTTTTTTTATGGTGCGCGATGGTAAATTGATTACACCACTAAGCGATAATGCATTAGAATCTATTACTCAGGCTACTGTAATAGAGATAGCTAGAGACCTAGGAATAGAGGTTCAAAGAAGAAATATTACAAGAGATGAGGTTTATATCTGCGATGAAGCCTTTTTTACAGGAACTGCAGCAGAGATTACACCTATCCAATCTTTAGATCTAAGAGAAATTGGAAATGGCAGGAGAGGCGAGATAACTAAACGATTGCAAGATGTTTTTTTTGGTATAGTTACGGGAAAGAATTTAAGATACTCTCATTATTTAACTTATGTTGATAATTTTTAAGGAGTCAGAAGATGCCGATAGATTTTGATTGGTTAGGTGATAAAAAGTCAAATAATTTTAGTTTTAAGCTCTTGGTAGCTGTGGCTGTGGTAGTTATTACTTTTGTCTTTTTTAAACCCTTTGTTGTGATTAATTCTGGGGAGGTTGGTATTAAGGTTACTGCTGGTGAATATGATAAGATTCCTTTGCAACCTGGAATTAGATTTTTTATTCCAATTATTCAAAGAATTATTGTTGTAGATACAAAAGTGCGTGCAATAAATTTTTCTGGAACAGAAAATATGGGAATTTTGGGAAAAAATCAGGGCATATTTAGAAATGATGCAATTAGTGTAATGGATTCTAGAGGACTTACAGTTTCTATTGAGCTTACTGTGCAATACCGATTAAATCCACAGACTGCTTCATTAACTCTGGCTACATATGGCCCTAGTTGGGAGCAAATTATTATTAATCCAATTGTAAGAGATGTTGTGCGCAATGTTATTGGACGCTATCCGGCTGAGGACCTTCCTACTAAGCGTAATGAGATTGCAAGTCTTATTAGTGAGGGCATTAGGGATGATATTGCAAAAAGAGAAAATCAACCAGTGGAGCTAAGCTCTGTTCAGCTTAGAGAAATTGTATTGCCAGTTAAGATAAAAGAGCAAATTGAAAAAGTGCAAATAGCACGACAAGAAGCTGAGAGAGTAAGATATGAGGTTGAAAGATCTAAGCAAGAAGCAGAAAAAGTTGCAGCACTTGCAAAGGGAGAGGCAGAAGCAAGTCGTATTAAGGCACAAGGTAGTGCGGATGCGATTTTAATCGAAGCAAAAGCTAGGGCAAATGCAAACAATGCAATTGCAAATAGTTTGACTGATCGATTATTAAAGCTTAGAGAAATCGAGATTCAGGGTAAATTTAATGAAGCATTGAAAGAAAATAAAGATGCACAGATTTTTTTAATGCCAGGGGGAGCGGTTCCAAATCTTTGGGTTGATACTAAGAAAAAAGCCTCTAGTATGGATAAATGATGATAGAGGAAAAATTACTTTTTTAGTTTGACTAAAAAAGTCTCCATTGTGCTCATTATTAGGATAAGCCTCTCTTGAGGTCTTATCACTCAAATCTTTATAAACAAAAAATATTTAAGATTTTTTAAGGTATTAGAGTTAGTCTGCATTATAGAGTTAGGGTTATTTGTTTGTAGTAAAGCTCTAAAAAAGAAATCAAATATTTTAATTTATATGATGTTTGCCTATAAAAAGATATTGTAAGCCAAGAGATTTGTGCTATTTTCTTTTTTAAAAACAGGTTGAATTTGCTAAAATCTGAGATATTGGCTGTTTAATATGGATTAGAAGTGTAAAATAGCATAGGTGGTTGCAAAGTAGCTTGATTAATAATATGATTAATTGGGTGGGTTTTTTTGATATGTATTTCAACTTGATATGTTGCAAGTTAAAAAGAAGGCTAGATTTTAGTAGAATTAAAGGAAAAAGTAGAGGTGAAGGAAGTGCTAGGTTCTGTGAAAGAAATTATCCAAAATATTGATGCGCTATCAGCACTTATTTTCCTTTTTTGCATACTTTTATTTTTTGTTTTCCTTGCCTTAGGGTTTTATTTTCTTAGAAAAAAAATTATTGCTGCGTTATTTTTTCTTATTTCCTTTTTTTGTTTGGTCGCAACACCTTCTATTATTGCTCTAAGCGAAAAGTTGTTTTTTTATAAAATTGAGATTCTTAGAAATGATTCTAAACCCTTGGTATATAGCGATTCTTTTTTAATTGATTTAGAATTTAAAAATCAAGGTAAGAGAGAATTTGATAAATGTTTAGTTGTTATTATTCCAGAGAGAAAGAATCAAAATTGGGAGAATAAAATTTTAGATTTTATTAAACCCTTGGCTTCATATAAATATAAAGTTAAAGAAAGAATTCATATTAATCAAGTTTTTTATATCCAAAAAATTTTGCCCTATAAACATCGGGATTACTCTTTTAAGATGACATTAGACTGTCGCTAATGAGCTTACAAGCATAGCAGCACATTCACTCTTTAATATAATCTCATTGGGTATGCAAAGCTTTTTTTGATTCTCAAAAAGTTTTCTTTCTTGAGAATCAAATCCTCCTTCTGGTCCTATAAAAATTCCATTTTCAAAATTTTTTATTTCAGAGGTATAGATATTGTTTCCATCAAAATCCAAAACAAAACTCAAGGGATATAATTGTATAGCCTCTTTTGTATTTTTTAGGATTTCTATTGCCATTAAGTCAGTTCTATTGCACTGTTCGCAAGAAGAGATTAGAATTTTTTGGAGTTTTTCCAAAGAAATTTTTTCATTCTTTTGACTTCTATTGGCAAAAAATAGAGTAATTTTTTTTACACCAAGTTGATTGAGATAGGGTATTGTCTTTTCGATAGTTTTAGATTCAGTAATTGCCCAAATAAGATGTAGTTTTTTTGTAGAAACAACGGGGTTGGATTTTTGATTAACAAGTTCTAGTAACGCATCTTTTTTGTTAATTTGAATGTGTTTATAAGTATAGATATTATCATCTCTAAGATTTCTAAAATCTAGTAATGTTTCAAACTTGGTGCGTCTTGACTTGTAAAGATGATTAAACAAGTTTTCGGTTATTTTGATTGTGTTGTTTCCAGCATCGCTATGAAAACAAAACTTCATAGTTTGTAATATCCTATTATGATGAGCAATAAGCAAAGATTAATGAAATAATTTTTCTTACAAAAAGAGATATATTTTTGCATTTTTTCTTCAGCAATGCGACTTCTTTTTAAATTTTTTATCCGATAGATCTCGCTCCCCAAAAGAAAACAAAAAACAAAACACATAAAAATAATAGAAAAATGAAATTGAAATTGTTGCATCGCCCAAATGGATAATCCGGTTAAAAGGCTAATGCTAAGTAATAAAAAAATCATAGGCATCCCATACCAAATTTTTTTATTTAATCTAGCATAATTGGATTCTCTAAAAAGCACATAAAGGTTAAAAATATAGATTATGGGCAGAGGAATAATAAAAATATAGTGAAGAAAAATCATATTTTTTAATACATCATTGATGCTTTCAGATTCCATTTGTCTCCTTGATAACAAAGGCTCTATTCTACCATAATATTAACTTTGTTTTAATATGATAACCCGTTATTTATTAAATCAAAAAGGACTAATATCAAAGAGGGTGTGTTATTACTAAATATGGGGGGTCCTAGCAACCTTATGGAGGTTGAAGTTTTTTTGAAAAACATGTTTAAAGATCCCTATATTCTTCCTATAAAAAATTCTTTTATGCGTAGGTTTGTGGGCAATATGATTGTGAAGAGGCGCTTGGATAAAGCATTGCAGAATTATCGCGCTATAGGTGGAAAATCCCCAATGGTAGAATATACTTTTTCTTTATGTCAGAAACTTGCTCAAAAAAAACCCAAATGCTTTTTTTCCTACGCAATGCGATATACCCCCCCATTTAGTGAAATGGCACTCCAAGAAATGCAACAAAAAGGTATTGAAAAAATCTACCTTTTTAGTATGTATCCACAATATTCTACAACAACCACGCTCTCTTCATTTACAGAGGTGTATCAGTGTTTGCAAAAATTAAACTATAAGCCAACTATAGAGGTTGTAGATCGCTATTGTGAGCATCCACTTTATCATCAGCTTATGCTAAATCTAATTTTAGAGACTCTTAAAGAAAAAAAAGCCCAAGAGTATGTCTTAATTTTCTCTGCCCACTCTCTACCTCAAAGCATTATAGATTCTGGAGATATATATCAAAAAGAGTGTGAAAAGACATTTGACTTTATAAAAAAACTCTTATCAGAAAGGGAGATTTTTTTTAAAGATGTGGTTTTATCTTATCAATCTAAGATTGGTAGAATGAAATGGATAGGTCCTAGCACGGCAGATGTTATTAAAAAATATGCCAAAGAAAAGCTCCTAGTTTTTCCCCTAGGATTTAATATTGATAATTCAGAGACAATGTATGAAATTGACATAGAATATCAGGAGTTGGCCAAGAGCTTTGGGAATAAAGAATTTTTACGCTCCCCTTGTTTTAATGATGGTGATAATTTTGCAGATTTTATTTTGCAATTAATAGGAGAATAATCATGAAAAAAATAGTTTATATTGTAATGACTTGTGTTTTGTTTTTTGGTTGTAAGGATAGTGGAGTAGATTCTAAATCTTTTTCTTCTGGAAAGGAAGTAAGCTCTGAGATACAAGAGCTAAGTCAAAGTATGGATAAAAAGAGTTATCAAGGATTAGAAAATGTGTTTCTTGATACAGGTATTATTCAGACTGATGGTAAGTATCTCTTGCTAGTTTTTGGCAAGAATAATTGTTCTTATTGTGAGAAGCTTAAAGATGATTTAAAGCAATCCCAAGAGCTTCAAAATTATATTAAAGAGAATTTTAGCCCCTACTATATCAATATAAGCTATGACAAAAAACACCATTTTAAATTAAATATTAATAATGAGTTAAAAGAAGTTGATATCATGACTTCTCAATTGGCTAGTAATATTTATAGGGTTTTTTCAACACCAACAGTCATTTTTGGGGATGAGAATGGAAAAACGATTTTTGAAATTCCTGGATATATTTCAAAAGATAAGTTTTTGAAAGTTTTGGAGTTAGTTGTTTCTAGAAAATGGGAGAAAGTTGAGGATGTAAAGAAAAGATCAGAAATGCTGCAAGATATTTTAAGGGGATAAGAAAATGAATTTTATAAAGATTTTTTTCACCTCTTTTTGGATTATTTTACCTTTAATTGCAGTATATATCACTGCTTGTGGGATTGCAACATTTATTGAAAATGATTATGGGATTGGTGTGGCTAATGCAGTGGTTTATAGGACTTGGTGGTTTAATTTGTTGCATATTTATTTTGCAATTGCAGTTATTGCAACATTATTTAAGTTTAAACAATGGAAGCGCAGGAAATATGCAAATTTGTTATTACATCTTTCTTTTGTTTTTATTATTATTGGGGCTGGGATTACAAGATTTTTTAGCTTTGAGGGAATGATGCATATCCGTGAGGGAGATACATCATCATATATCACAGCTTCAGAATCTACTTTAAACATTTTTGCAATAAAAAACAAAGAGAAGCAGTTTGGTTTTTTAGAAATTCCTCTTGTAGCTACTTCAAAAAATTTTTCTAAAAAGCAAACCATAGAGTTTTTTGGAAAAGATTTGGTGTTAAGTAATTTTAAAGTTAAAAAATTAAACCATAATAAGAAGGATGATGCATTAGAAATTAGTTTTAGTGCGGAGTATGATGGAGTGAATCAATCCTTTAACATAGTTGGTGGCAAGAGTATTGATTCAAAATTTGATAGAAATTACTTTAAAGATATACAGTTTTTTATAAACTGGGGCCCTAGAACCATTAATCTTCCTTTTCAAATCAAGCTTAATCAATTTGTTCTTGATCGCTACCCTGGTTCCCATAGTCCATCATCTTATGCTTCAGAAGTTGAAATATTAGATGATCAAAATAGGGTGATTAAGCCTTATCGAATCTATATGAATAATGTTTTGGATTTTGATGGATATAGATTCTATCAGTCCTCTTATGATAGTGATGAAAAAGGCACAATACTATCAGTCAATAAAGATCCTGGAAAAAATATGACTTATTTAGGGTATATAATGCTTATCCTTGGAGCTATTGGATTGCTTTTTGAAAAAAATGGAAGATTTGTTTTTCTGCTTAAGTCATTGCAAAAACAAAAGATTGATGGTTGTGCTACTGTTTTATTGTGTCTGTTTTTTATTTCTTTTGGAGGTCAAAAATTATTTGCATCAGAGATATCTCCAACAAGCCTACAAGACAAGATTCAATTTATAGATAATTTTAAACAAAAAAGTGAAAAACATGTAGATAGCTTTGCTTCAATTCAGTTGCAAAATATGTCTGGGAGAGTTGAGCCTATTGACACAATAGCCAACAATATTGTTCATAAGATTACAAAGAAGAATAATTTTATGGGTATGAGCAACAACCAGATGTTTTTAGGAATGATGCTTTATTCAGATATTTGGAAAGATCTTAGAATAATTTATGTGGGTAATGAGCAAATTGGAGATATTATAGGATTAAGCAAGAAAGATAAATACGCGTCTTTGTCAGATTTCTTTAGCGATAAAATTGGATATAAGCTTAACAATTTTGTTGAGGATGCAAACCGCATTGATCCAGCAAGGAGAACAACTTTTGAAAAAGAGTTATTAAAGGTAGATGAGCGTGTTAGCTTGGCCTATAGTATTTTTAGTGGGAGTTTTTTAAGAATTTTTCCTTCAGAGAGTGGGGATAAGTGGTTAGATCCTATTGGAATCTCCCAACAACAGAATAAAGAAATGATCATGCAAGTTTCTCTGCTTTTAAAAAACTTTTCCAGTGGTTTTGACAAAGGGCTTTCTAGTGGTGATTGGGGGGATTTAGACCGTGCTATTTCTGATATTAAAGAGTATCAAAAGTCCAAAGGAGAGGCTATTTATTTGCCTGAGAAGAAAGTCAAAGCAGAAATATTTTTAAATCAGAGTAATTTTTTTGGCAAGCTTATATTGCCTTATTTGGTCCTTGGAGCCCTGCTCTTTGTTTATATGATTTGTTGTATTTTTAAAGATAACAAAGTTGTTCCTTGGGTTAGTCGAGGGATTTATGCTTTAATGGTAGTATGTGTGGTTTTTCATACATCAGGGCTACTCTTAAGGTGGTATGTAAGTGATCATTCTCCTTGGAGTAATGCTTATGAATCAATGCTATATATTACTTGGGCAAGTGCTTTTGCAGGAGTTGCTTTCTTTAGACGCTATGATTTTGCACTTTCAGCGAGTATGCTACTATCAGGGATTGGATTATTTGTAGCAAATTTAGGTTTTATGGATCCACAAATTACGCCTCTAGTCCCAGTTTTAAAATCTTATTGGTTAAATATCCATGTATCTACTATCATGTCGGGTTATGCCTTTTTGGGACTTTGTTTTATACTAGGGGTAATGACCTTGGTGTTTTTTATTTTTAGGAAGAGTGAGAGAAATCGTGTAGATAGAAGTATTATTTCACTCCACTTGCTAAATGAAGTTAGTATGATTCTTGGAGTACTTATGCTAACAGTGGGAAATTTTTTAGGTGCGGTTTGGGCAAATGAATCTTGGGGTAGATATTGGAGTTGGGATCCAAAAGAAACTTGGGCATTGGTATCCATAGGAGTTTATGCTATTATTCTACATTTTAGAATGTTGGGGATTAAGAGCAGCTATTTCTTTGCATCTGCAAGCGTAATTGGATTTTATTCTATTTTGATGACTTATTTTGGTGTCAATTATTATCTCTCTGGCATGCATAGTTATGCTGCAGGAGATCCTCTTCCAATACCAACTTTTGTATATTATTTTACTGGAGCAATGATATTGTTAATCATTGTTGCAGGAACAAAAAAGAAAGGAGCACCTAGGATTAACTAAGATGAAAAAAGTGCTTTTTACATTTTTTTCTTTTACCTTTTTATTGCTGTTAGCTGGGTATTCAGTACTCTTTACAAAGGGGGGGAATAATATTCTTAAGCCTTTTATTAGAGATACAATCAAAGAAAAATATAATAAAGATTTATATCTAGTAGATTTTCAACTAACTCCAAAGACCCTACACTTAACTTTAGAGTATGGAAAGAATTTAGATTTAAAAGTGTTTGGAGACCTTACTTTATGGAATCAAAAGCTAGATTTAAGGGTTTTTGGTAAGAGTAAGGGTATTAAGAATGCATTTAATATCGAAGGTGAAGTAGTAGGGGATTTTTCAAACTTTTTATTAAATTTGATGAGCAATATCGCCTCTTCAAAAAGCAATCTGGTTGCTGAATTTGGCAGAGAGGGACTTTCACGATTGTATTTAAAATCTAAGAATCTAAACCTAGAAGATGTATTTTTGTTTTTTCATCTTGATCATCGTCTTATAGGTAGAGCTGATTTAGAAATTAATCTTGATAAGAGGATTGGGAATAGAGGGGATTTTGAAATTGACCTGACAAAATTAAGCATGACTAAAAATTTTGGGTCCTCTGTATTATTCAATCGATTGTTAAAGAGTGAGGCTAGTGGAAAAATTAAGGGCAAGTTAAATGATAAAAATTTATTTATTTTAGATGGAGGCTTAGAATCAAAGTTATATAAAATTACTCTTAGCGAAGCACAACTGGGAAGAGATATGTTCAGTGGAAAATATAACCTTTTGATTCCTAGTATTAAGAATGCTGGTGTAGTTAGTAGAAGAGATATCCCCCTAGAGTTTGAAGGAGATATTGTATTTAATGATGAGTTGATGTTTGATTTTCAGACTGGGAGCTTGGGAGGCAATATCACTGGTAAGTATGAAATAGAAAAAACCAATATAGTTTTTAAGGATATAGAATTAGATAGTATCTTCCCTATTCTAGGAATACCTCAAAACTTTCTAGGTAGATTTACTGGTGATTTTAACTATGAGGTACAGAAAAAACAAGGAGTTTTGGAGGGTAATATTGAAGATTTTTCAATCAGAAGAGATAGTTTTTTTGATTTAATTTATCGCTATACAAAGTTTGATATACAAAAAGAAAAGTTTAACACAATTCCTATATATGCAACTTTAGAGGGTCAAAAACTTGATATTCATAATTTTGGTGCAAGAAGTCATTATATCGGTATGAGTTCTTCAAATATAAGCCTTGATTTCCAAAAAATGGTGATCAGAGCACCCATAAGAGTCAATATACAAGATAGTTCTATTAATCTAAGGGTGGTTGGAGATATCAAATCCCCCCAAGTTGATTTTAAACTTGGAGATGTATTAAAACTAAATAAAAAGCTTTTTTAAAAAAGCTTTTTTGCATCAGTATAGTCTAAATTAAATGCTTGAGACACAGCTTCATAGGTACATTTCCCATTAAAGGTATTAAGTCCTTCTAAAATTGCTCCATTAGATTTGCAGGCCTCTTTAACACCAAGATTTGCAATCATGATGCCATAGGGTAAAGTCGTGTTTGTTAAAGCAAGTGTTGAAGTTCTTGCTACTGCTCCAGGCATATTTGCAACACAATAGTGCAAAACACCATCGACTTCAAAGATAGGATCTGTATGGGTAGTGGGTTTTGAGGTTTCAAAACAACCTCCTTGATCTATTGCCACATCTGCCATAACAGATCCCTTCTTCATTAACTTAAGATCATCGCGCTTAATAAGTTTAGGTGCTTTAGCACCAGGAATGAGAACAGCACCAATTAAAACATCTGTATCTTTAAGACACTCAATAAGATTGCCTCTATTGCTATAAAGTGTAGTGATTTTCATATTAAAGATTTGATCAATATAAGAAAGCCTATTAGTATCAATATCTAGAATTGTTACATCAGCACCCAAACCAAGTGCAATTTGTGCTGCATTAATGCCTACAACTCCTCCACCCAAAATAGTAACCTTGCCTTTTTGCACACCAGGGACTCCGCTTAATAAAACACCAGAGCCTCCATAAATTTTTTCAAGGTATTTTGCGGACTCTAAAACTGCCAATCTTCCTGCAATTGAGCTCATTGGAGCAAGACAGGGTAGAGTGTTGTTGTGCTTAATGGTTTCATAAGCAATCCCTTGTATGTTTTTATGCAAGAGCATACGCGTTAATTCCTCATCTGCTGCCAGATGTAAATAGGTAAAAAGTATTTGATTATCTTTAAAGAAAGAATATTCTTCTTTGAGAGGTTCTTTAACCTTTATAATCATTTGGCTTTCTTCAAATAAAGTTTTTTTATCTGTGATAATGGCCCCAGCAAGTTGATAATTCTCATCTGAAAAACCAATCGCACTCCCAGCACCCTGTTCGATATATACCTGATGGCCATTTGCAATATATTCTGCTACATTAGATGGAGTTAATCCTACTCTATATTCATGTGTTTTTATCTCTTTTGGACAACCAATAATCATAATTTACTCCTTAAATTTTAATAATAAAACCACCAATAAAAATTGCCAAAATGATGATTGGTATGATAAATTTGACATACCAAAACCACAAGACTGTAATTTTCTTTGGTTCTTGACTCCCGTTGTTAATTTCTATAATTGCCTCTTTTTTCAATACCCATCCCACAAAAAGGCTTGAACCTAATGCGGTTAAAATGAAAAAAATATTTCCACTTATAAAATCAAAAGCATCAAAAATATTTCTTCCAAGAATTTTAATGTCTGACAATGGACCATAGGATAAAATCGAAGGTAAGTTGCCAAACACAAATATTATAAGCAATGTCAAGTTAATAGCCTTGTTTTTTGAATACTTAAATTTCTCCTGCAATGCACTAATAATCACTTGATAAATTGTTAATGATGTTGTGAGAGCAGCAATAATTAAAAGCGAAAAGAATAAAATTGCAAATAGATTCCCAAAGTGCATTCTTGAAAAAGCGATAGGGAGGGTTTTAAAAACTAGAGATGGTCCAGAATCTGGTTGTAACCCTGCACTAAAGAGAGATGGAAAGATCATAAAACCAGCTAATACTGCAATAACAGTGTTAAGAATGCTTGTAATTGTAGCAGTTTGCATAAGATTTGCTTTTTTATTAAGGTGAGAGGAGAGGGTGATCATAACTCCAAAACCTAGTGAAAGTGCAAAAAACACTTGACCTAAAACATAGAGGAATAATTCAGCATTGATTGCAGAAAAGTTGGGTATAAGATAATATTTAACACCCTCCATTGCTCCATCTAAGGTCAAATTGCGAATAATCATTCCAATAAGACATAAAAAAAGAAGAGGCATTAAATATTTTGCAGCCTTTTCAATACCATCAATTACCCCTTTTTTTAAAATAATCCAATTAGCAAATACAAACAAAGAAGTATAAAGACTGATTAAAAGGGGTGAATTCTCTATACACTGTTCATAGACGCTTGAAGTTATTTCTTTTGTAATAGGAGAGGCTAGGTCAAAGTTTGAGGCAAGACCAATTGTATTACAGAAAATATTTACAATATAAGAAATAACCCATCCTCCTATTACCATATAATAAGCCATAATACCAAAAGAACCAAAGATACCCATATATCCTAGTATCTTCCAGTATTGGGGTATGGGCTTACCTTCAATGGATCCAGAAAATGCATCAATAGAATTGCAATGGGCTCTTCTGCCTATAACATTTTCTACTAAAAAAACAGGAATGCCAACTAAAATCATTGCAATTGCAAAGACTAGAACATATGCACCGCCACCGTGCTCACCTACGAGATATGGAAATCTCCAAGTAGCACCAAAACCAATTGTTGCTCCTGCAACAGTCATAATATATGTCAATTGACTTGACCAAGTTTGTCGTTTCATTGCCACCTACTTTCATATTTTTGTTATTTTAGTGTAATTGTTTTAAGACCAAAATACTGCACCATATTTAAACAATAGTACATGCCTTAAACTGACAAATTTAAGACATTGTTATAGAATAACAAAAATACAACTTGGGACATAAAAATAAATGCAAGAAGATAAGATAAAGTGGAATATTAGATACATTAATAATCATATGCCAACTCAAACTAGTGAATTGCTCTTAGAGTTTGAGGATTTATTACCCCATAGTGGTAGAGTTTTGGATATTGCTTGCGGTAATGGTAGAAATTTAAAGTTTTTAGCCAAAAAGGGCTTGGAGTGTGAAGGGATAGATATATCTGAAGTTGCATTAGCAAAGATACAAAAAATAGATAATATTCACACTTTTTGTATGGACTTAGATGGGTTTAAGCTTGAAAAAGAAAGCTATGATGTAATCTTGAATTTTTATTTCTTAGATAGGAGAATTCTAAGTCAAGTCAGCGATGCATTAAGAAGTGGGGGATATTTATTTTTAGAAACTTTTATAGAGGATGCATTATACCCCACTACAATTTCTCCAAACAAGATTTTAAGAGATGGAGAGCTTGAGAAGTTTTTTTGTGACTTAAAAATTATTCATCAAAGCACTAAAATTATTTTAAGGAATCAAGAAAAAGCAAAGATTGTTTCCCTTGTAGCGCAAAAATGTTGAGTAGTGCAAGCAAAAAAAGACTAAGGAAAATTATTTCCTTGGCAGTTCCATCAGGAATAAATTCATTATTAGATATTGTTGCTATTGCTATTAATATGCTTTTTATGAGCTCAATTAGTGATTCTCATACATTGGCAATGGGATTGTCCTTGAACTTTTTAATGATTTTTTATGCTTTTAATGCAATCTTTTCTGTGGGTACTAATGTGCAAATTTCGCACTATTTTGGTGCAGGAGAGCAAATAAAAATAAAAGAAGTTTTTAGTAGCATCGTCCAAGGAAGCTTAGTTGTTTCCATACCGCTAATTTTTATTGGAATTTATAGTGCAGAATTTTTCTTTAATTGGATGGGAATTTATGGGGAAGTAAGGCATCTTGCATTAAATTTTAGTAATTATATTGTTCTTACTCTTCCTGCTTTAATTTTAAAAAACATCTTTATTGCTGCATTGGCAGCTGTTGGTAATACTCTCTATCCTTTGATTGTTCGTATTATTAGCATTATTATTTCGGTAGCTTTAACATATATTTTGGTTTTTGGGTACAACCTTGATATGGAAGGTGCTGGTATTGCATATCTCGCTACTGGTTATTTAGAGCTAATTATATTTTTCTTAATGTTTTTTATTAAAAAAATTTTTTCTAATTTCTTAGTTTTTAAAAAAGAATATCTACTTAATATGTTTAGGATTGGTATCCCTGCAGGAATTGAAAGGTTTTTGACTCTCTCTTCTCTAATTCTTATTACAAAAATTGTTTCTTCTTATAGTGATCTGGTTCTAACAGGCGCTCAAATTGGTAATCGCATAGAGGCTTTTTCTTTTATGCCAAGTTTTGGTTTTATGCTTGCGGCAATGGTTCTTATGGGACAAAATTTAGGTGCTAGAAAGGTTGAAGAGGCCAAGATTTATATAAAAACAATTTTAGGATTCTCTAGTTGCATCATGGGTATTTCTAGCATTTTGCTAATTACATTTGCAAAATATTTTTCTTCACTCTTTAGCTCTAATGGAGAGATTATTGCAACTTCTGCATATTATTTGGTTGCAGTGGGATTATCTCAGATTCCTTTGATTTGGGTATTTGTATTAGATGGAGCATTAAGAGGTGCTGGAAATACAAAAACAGCATTATGTGTGAATGTAGTGAGTATCTGGTTTTTTAGAATCTTACCAATGTTTTTATTAGCAAAAATGCAATTTCCTATTACTTGGATCTTTGGCATCATCTGTATAGAGACATACATCAGGGCTTATATTTTTTGGATAATTTTTAAGCGGGGAAGGTGGGAGAACTTTAGAGTGTAGCCCTTATTATTAAGGGCTACTATGATTTAGAATATAGGCTTTGGTGTTTGAGAGCTATTTTTTGGAAGTATTGGATAAATAATTTGGGGCTTAGATCCTGTAAGAGATTCAAAGAATACTTCGATCTTTTGTGCCTCTTCATCACTAATATCTATACCAAGCTGTATTGCACCCATTTCTTTAATTGCATCCTTAACATCCCAAAATTGTCCATTGTGAAAATAAGGCATAGTTTCTACAACATTTCTTAATGTAGGAACTTTAACCATTCCATTTTCATCCCCTTTAAAATCTCCTATATTAGCAAACCTATAAGGTTTTACAACTCCAAATGGTTGCATATTTCCACCAAGATTGATGCCACTATGACAGGCAACACAACCCTTATCAATAAACAATTCAAGGCCTTCTTGTTCTTGTTTGCTTAATGCCTTGAGATTACCCTTTAAAAAATCATCATATCTACTTGGTGTAACTAAAGTGGCTTCAAAAATTGCAATAGTATCCGCAATAAGTTTAAATGTAATTTTTACATTATTACCATATGCTTTTTTAAAGTCATTGACATACTCAGGTATAGAAGTGATAGTTTGTACAACAAGATCAGGTGTTGCTGCCATTTCTACTTCACTTTGGATTGGACCTTGTGCTTGAATACCAAGATTATGTGCCCTGCCATCCCAAAACTGTATATCATTAAAAACAGAGTTATAGACAGTAGGTGAATTTAGGGCATGGGGATTTTTTAGCCATTTATTTCCAATTGCAACAGGAACAATATCAGCTCCTCCAAGTCCAAGGTTGTGACAAGTATTACAAGAAATAAGGTTGGAATTTGAGATTCTAGGATCAAAATAAAGCTTCTTCCCAAGTTCAATTTGTTCTTTTGTCATTAAAGGTTTATAACCCACCTTTAAGCTTTCTGCTTTTTGCATTTGATATTGTTGCAACTCTTTTCCTTCGGGAATGGGTTGAAGACCAGCATCTTGAACTTTCTTTAGCAATTCTTGAGAGGTGGTTGCAAAGACTTGTACACAACAAAACAAGGCAATGTAACTAATAGTGCCTAACTTTTTCATCATTTTTTTCTCCTTAATAAATTTAGAATTTGAGGAATTCTAACACAATTACCACAAAACAAGGCAATTTATCTATAAAAAATGATAATTTTTTTAATTTGATAAAAATTATTATCTTTTATAAAGCTATTTTTTATAATCTAAACATTTTTGCAGTTATATTTTGGCTTATTTTTGATCTATAGAACTTACTTTTTTGGTGCATTTTTCTTAACAACAATATGGTATATTTTTCACAAATAAATGAAAGGTTGTGATGAGCTATACACATTTACATTTACATACAGAGTATTCCCTACTTGATGGAGCTAATAAGATCAAAAAGCTAGCTCAAAGAATCAAAGAGCTTGGTATGAATAGTGTGAGTATGACAGATCATGGCAATATGTTTGGAGCCATAGATTTTTATACTGTCATGAAAAGTGAGGGTATAAAGCCTATCATAGGAATAGAAACCTACCTCCACAATAATGATAATTTAAGCTCAAAAGAAAGTAGACAACGCTTCCATCTTTGTCTTTATGCAAAAAATGAAGAGGGATATAAAAATTTGATGTATCTAAGCTCCATGGCATTTCTTGAGGGGTTTTACTACTATCCAAGAATTAATAAAAAAATATTAAGGGAGCATAGTAGGGGTATTTTGGCATCCTCTGCATGCCTTCAAGGAGAGGTAAGTTGGCATTTAAACACTAATAATCCTAGAAATGTCAAGTTTGGAGCCAAGGGTTATGATGTGGCAAAAGAGGTAGCGCTTGAGTATCAGGATATTTTTGGGGATGATTTTTATCTAGAGATAATGCGCCATGGTATAGGTGATCAAAAATTTATTGATGAACAATTAATTCGATTGAGTTGTGAGACGGGTATAAAGCTTATTGCAACAAATGACACGCATTATACACAACAAAAAGATGCAAAGATTCAAGAAGTTGCAATGTGTATTGCCATGGGAAAAACATTAAATGATAAGGATAGATTGAGGCATTCTGTCAAAGAATTTTATGTCAAATCTCAAGAAGAGATGCAACGACTTTTTGCAGATATCCCAGAGGCGCTAGAAAATACACAAGAGATTGCTAGAAAGTGCGAACTTGTCATTGATTTAAAAGATGAAAAAAATAATCCCCCCACACCTCCAACTTTTATTTTTACGCAAGAATATGCCAAGGCAGAAGGACAGAATATTGATAATGATGCGGATTATTTTGCCTTCAAGGCAAGGGAGGGATTAGAAGAAAGACTAAAGATAATTTCCCCAGAAAAACATCAAATTTATAGAGATAGGTTAGAAGAAGAGATAAGAATTATTAATCAGATGAAATTCCCAGGATATATGCTTATTGTGTGGGATTTTATTAATTATGCTAAAAAAAATAACATACCCGTGGGTCCAGGTAGAGGTAGTGCTGCTGGTAGTTTGGTAGCCTTTAGTCTTAAAATTACCAATATTGACCCTATTAAATATGATTTACTCTTTGAGAGATTCTTAAATCCAGAGAGAGTTTCAATGCCAGATATTGATACTGATTTTTGTCAAAGAAGGCGTGGCGAAGTCATAGAATATATGATTGAAAAGTATGGCAAGTATAATGTAGCTCAGGTTATTACATTTGGTAAGATGTTAGCAAAGGGCGTTATTAGAGATGTGGCTAGGGTTTTGGATATGCCACTTAAAGATGCAGATGCTTTAGCAAAGCTTATACCCAACCAATTAGGAATTACATTAGAGCAAGCCTGGGAACTAGAGCCAAAGATTAGAGAGTTTGTAAATTCAACACAACTTGCAAGGGATGTGTGGAACTATGCTTTACAGCTTGAGGGGTTTAACCGTAATGCTGGAAAACATGCAGCTGCTATTGTGATGGATAGCCAAAAAGAACTTTGGCATAAGACTCCTCTTTATAGCAGTGATAAAACTGGTGGTGCTATTGTTACACAATACTCGATGAAATATCTTGAACCCGTAGATTTGATTAAGTTTGATTTTTTAGGGTTAAAAACCTTAACAGTGATACATGATGCCTTAGAATTGATTAAAAAGAGATATGGCAGAGAAATTGATTTTTTAAGCATTGATGTAAATGATAGTAAAGTCTATGAAACAATTCAAAGTGGTGATACACTTGGAATATTCCAAATAGAATCTTCTATGTTTCAAGGATTAAATAAGCGCATTAAACCAAGCAATTTTGAAGATATTATTGCAATTATTGCATTAGGGCGTCCAGGGCCTATGGAATCTGGAATGGTTGATGATTTTATAAATAGAAAGCATGGATTAGAGCCTATTACTTATATGTTTGATGAGCTAGAGCCAATCTTGCGCCCTACTTATGGAACTATTGTTTATCAAGAACAGGTTATGCAGATTGTTCAAACTATTGGGGGGTTCTCTTTAGGCGGAGCAGATTTAGTGCGGCGTGCTATGGGTAAAAAAATTAAAGAGGAGATGGATAGGTTGAAAGGTACTTTTGCTGATGGTGCTCAAAGCAAGGGTTTTGATCGTATGAAAGCCGAAGAACTTTGGGAGCTAATTGTTAAATTTGCCGGATATGGTTTTAATAAATCCCATTCTGCTGCTTATGCAATGATTACTTTTCAAACAGCTTATTTGAAGACCTATTATAAACATGAATTTATGGCTGCATTGCTAAGTAGCGAAGCAGATAAAATAGAATCTGTTGCAAAATATATTGATGAGGTAAAACAAATGGGTATAGAAATTGTGCCACCTCATGTCAATATTTCGGATATGCATTTTAGTGTGGGTGACTTTGAAGAGAATCATCAAAAAGTAAAGAAAATTATTTTTGGATTTTCTGCGATTAAGGGAGTTGGAGAGGAACCAATTAAAAATATAATTGAGATGCGAGGGGATAGTGAATACAAGAATTTAGAGGATTTTATTACAAGAGTAGATTTTTCAAAAATTAGCAAGAGAGTGCTAGAGCCTTTGATTAAATCTGGGAGTTTGGACAATCTTGGATATAGCAGGGCTTGTATGTTTGAAAATACAGAGAGAATCTGTGATAGTGGTAGGGGCAAGGACAAAGTTAAGGAGATGATGTCTAACTCCTTATTTGGAGAGAGTGAGGAAAATTTTGAGGTTCGTTTTGATTTTCAAGATACCCCAGAATATGATATGCAAAAATTATTAGATTATGAATATGAGTGTTTGGGAATTTATGTTTCAGGGCATCCGCTAGAGAGTTATAGAAAAGAGATAGAGGGATTAAGCGGTGTTGTTCCAAGCTTAAGACTATCTGAAGTTGAGGATGGCAGTCTTTGTTTGATTGTTGGAAAGGTTTCAGATATTAAGAGAAAAATGAGCAAAAATGGCAAACCTTATGGTTATGTTGATATTTTAGATTTATTTGGAAAAATAGAGATTATGTTTTTTGAAAAAAATCTTAATGATTTGGATAATTTTAATCTAGATGAACCTCTAGCTTTTAAATGCAGGATTGAACAAAGTGATGAGGGGGTTCAAATTAGGCTTATGGAAATTTTAGATCTAAAAAAAGCTCAGAAGCAAGAGATTGATATTAAGTTTATTGAAGAAAAAGATAGGGCTAAGGGTGGTGATGTTAACTATCCGCTAGTTTTAAAGATTTCAACTAATATGGATAATTGCTTTTTTGAATCTTTGGCAAGTAGTGCTAAGAAAAATTTTGGAGATAGAGAACTTAGAATCTTGCTAGCAGATAACAAAGAATCTTATATGTTTATCAGTAATTTTAAGGTAAGTTCTGCAATTAAGGAGGATTTTGAACAAATGGAATGGATAGATTGGAAATAAATGAGATTAAATCAGTTTATCGCGCATAATACAAAGTATTCTCGCAGAGAAGCAGATGGGTTAATTGCACAGGGTAGAGTTTTTATAGAGAGAACTAAAGCTATTTTAGGTCAGGAATTAGAAGAAGGCAAGAGAGTTTTTCTTGATGGCAGGATAATAAAACCTAGCAATGATGAAAGCTTTACAGTGATTGTATATCATAAACCAAAGGGGGAATTGGTTACAAAAAAAGATGATAGAAATAGGCGTGTAATCTTTGATAATCTAGGAAAAAAATATGCTCATTTTACCCCTGTTGGAAGATTGGATTTTGCAAGTGAGGGGCTTTTAATATTGACAGATAGTAAAGAGGTAGCTCATCATTTAATGCACAGTGATTTGGAAAGAGAATATATTTTAAAAATAGGGGGCAAAATTACTAAAGAAATGATTGAGGCAATGGAAAATGGTCTGGAGCTTCAAGATGCAAAGGCTGGATCGCATCAAAAAACAAAAATTACTTCAATGCATTTTAAGCCATTTGATTTTTTCTCTATTTATAAAAATGAAAATAAAATTTCAAAAATCAAGGTTGGAATTTCTGAGGGAAAAAATAGGGAACTAAGAAGATTTTTTGCTCATTTTAAGGCAGATGTTTTAGATTTGAGAAGAGTGCGCTATGGGTGGATAGAATTAAACTCTCTTCCTTTGGGTAAAGTGCGTTACTTAAACCGAGGTGAATACAAAAAGTTGCATCTTTTTATGAAAGAAAAAATGAGGATAAAACATGAAGATTAAATTTAATGGAAAAGAAGTTGAAACACACTTTAAAACTTCTTTAAGTTTTTTTACTGCTCATAGTACAAATTCTGATGATGTGTGGATTGTGAATGGGTTTGCTACACGACAAAATCAAGATTTGCATGAAGATGATGAATTGTTTTGTATTCCAAAAAATACGATGCCACCAAGAGATGCACTTGATTCTATGATGCGAGCAAGACATACGCCAAAGATACACGATAAATTGAAGCACTCTAGTGTTGCGATATGTGGATTAGGCGGTCTTGGGTCTCATATTGCTATTATGCTTGCAAGAAGTGGAGTTGGAAGATTAAATCTCATTGATTTTGATACTGTAGAACCTAGTAATTTAAATCGCCAATCTTATATGATAAATGATTTAGGGAAGTATAAGACAGAGGCTTTGAAGGAGCAGATTCTGCAGATTAATCCATTTATAAAAACTCAAATTCATACCTTAAAAATTACAGAAGATAATATGAAAGATTTGTTTCAAAGTGATGATATTGTCTGTGAAGCTTTTGATAATATTGCTTCCAAGAGTATGATAATGCAGAATTTTCATAAAATCTTTAAGGATAAAATATTGATTTGTGCTTCAGGAGTCGCTGGATATGGAGATTCTAATAGTATCCAAACAAAAAAGATTGCAAATAATTTTTACATTTGTGGGGATTTAAAAAATGAGGCCAAAGTGGGCAATGGTCTGATGGCTCCTAGAGTTAATATTTGTGCGGCACATCAAGCGAATTTAGTCCTAGAGCTTTTGGTATCTAAATAAGTTTGTTTAGAATCATTTCTTCGTATTAATTAGATAGACTATAAGTCTATTTATCAAGCTATTAAAAAATTATTTACTTTAAAAAAAGCTCAGCCTATTAAGTCGAATAGAACGGATATTTGGATGTAAGATTGTTGTATTAAGGGACCTTAATTTGTTGGTTTATAGAGAGTTCTGCATATTTTTAAACAAAAAAGTTATATTTTGTAATATTTCTTCACTTTGCATTATAAAAAGATAAATAGCGGGTATTTTGACTAAAAACTAAGTTATTATTGTAGGTAGTGAACATTATTAGATAAGGAGAGATAATGGATTCTAGAAAGTGGAATAAAAATGATACTACTTGGGCACTTAGTCTTTTTGGGACAGCAATTGGTGCGGGGGTTTTGTTCTTACCTATTAATGCTGGTATGGGAGGTTTAGTACCTCTACTAGTAATGCTTGTGTTGGCTTTTCCTTTGACATTTTTGACACATAGGGCATTGTGTAGATTTGTTTTGGGTATTTCAGGTAAAGAAAATGGTGCGGATAGTGATACCAAGGATGCAGATATTACCCAGATGGCTGAGAGGTATTTTGGCAAAGGGGGTGGGGTTGTTTTAACATTTCTTTACTTCTTTGCGATTTTTCCAATATTGTTGATTTATAGTGTTGGGATCACCAATAGTATAAGTAGCTTTATGGTGAATCAGCTTCACTTTGCGGAGCCAAATAGATTATTTTTATCTTTTATCATTTCAGCAGTTTTAGTATTGATAATGAGTTTGGGTCATGAAAAAGTTGTAAGAATCATGGAGGCTCTTGTTTATCCTTTTATTATTATACTTGTTATCAGTGCTTTATGGCTTATTCCAAAATGGAATGGTGCGTTGTTTGAAAATATAAGCTTTGATGCTGCTGTAAGCGGTCAGAGCCTTTGGGTGGTTACATTATTGATCTTACCTACAATGGTTTTTGCTTTTAATCACTCACCAATCATTTCTTCTCTTGCAGTACATTGTAAAACAAAGTATGGGGAATATGCTGATGAGAAAGCATCTAAGATTATTGCAGTTAGCAATGTGCTAATGGTAGTAGTTGTTATGTTTTTTGTTTTTTCTTGTGCAATGTGCTTAAGCCCTGCAGAATTTAAAATAGCTAAGGAACAAAATCTTCCTATATTATCTTACTTAGCAAACCATTTTGAGGATATGAAAATCTTTGCTGCTATTGCTCCAGTTGTTGCATTTGTTGCAATGGGAAAATCATTCTTTGGACACTATCTAGGTGCAGAAGAAGGGTTTAACAAGATTCTTTCTTATGTAAAAGTTCCAAAGAATTATGCAAGCAAAATTACAGCAATTGTTACTTTTGTTGTTGCTTGGCTGGTTGCATACAAAGATCCTAATGTTTTAGGTATTATTGAGGGTATCGGCGGTCCTGTTTTGGCAATCATTCTTTACATAATGCCTCTTTACACAATTTATAAATTTCCTCAATTTGTTCAGTATAGAAGACCAATTGTTGATATTATTGTTGTAATTTTTGGTTTAATTGCAATATCAGTAGCAGTGTATAGCCTGTTGTTTTCATGATATTGAAGTTTAAATTCTGAAAGAATGTAAAGGAGGCTTAAGATGGGTAGTAATCTGAGTATTTTTAAAATAGGGGTTGGTCCTTCCAGTTCCCATACAGTTGGTCCGATGCTTGCTTCTAATCTTTTTTGTGAAAAGATTAAAGATAAGATAGAACAAGCAAGTAGGGTTTTAGTTGAGCTACATGGTTCTTTGTCTTTGACTGGCAAGGGGCATTTAAGCGATTTGGCATGTATTATCGGATTAAATGGTTTGAGAGCTAGGGATCTAACACCCAAGATTAAAGATGGTGCAATTGATCTTGCAATGAAACAAAATAAAATTAATCTTGGTGGTCAAAAATTAGTGAGTTTCATCTACAATAGAGATGTGATTTTTCATAATGATTTTTTACCGTTGCATGAAAATGGTATGAGATTAAGTGTTTTTGATGAGAGTGGCAAACTCTTAGATACTCAGGTTTATTATTCCATAGGGGGTGGTTTTATTGCTACAGAAGAGGAGTTAAAAAATCCTGTTGTTAAAGAAGAAAAAGAGGAATTGCCTATAGATTTTTCTAGTGCCAAAGAGTTATTGTCTTTGTGTGAGAAGTATAATAAGGGTATTGCTGCTATTTCAATGGAGTTTGAAGAACAATTTAATTCTGAAGAGCATATCAGGAAGTATTGTCTTGAGATTTGGGAAGTGATGCAGGAGTCCTATGAGAATGGTTCACATCCTACGACAGATATTCTTCCTGGCCCACTTAAGCTTAAAAGAAGAGCCTTGGAGCTTAAAAAATCTTTCAAAAAGAATAATAATTTTTTAAATTTACTTGATTCTATTTCTCTTTATGCAATTGCAATTGCTGAAGAAAATGCTGCGGGAGGGAAGGTTGTTACAGCCCCTACAAATGGTGCGTGTGCGATAGTTCCATCTGTCCTTTTATACCTAAGAGATCAAATGGGGGATGAATTTAATGATGATGTTGTGGTGAATTTCTTACTTGTAGCAATGGCTATAGGCGCACTTTACAAAAAGAATGCATCTATTAGTGGTGCTGAAGCTGGTTGTCAGGCAGAGGTGGGTTCGGCTAGCTCTATGGCAGCAGCAGCGATGGCTTCTGCTATGGGAGGAACTCCAGCTCAGATATGTTCTGCAGCCGAAATTGCAATGGAGCATCATTTAGGATTGACTTGTGATCCTGTACATGGTTTAGTCCAGATTCCTTGCATTGAGCGTAATGCTTTTGGTGCCATAAAGGCAATCAGTGCTGCTAGAATGGCTATGAATAGAGAGAGCTTGCCAGCAGTTAATTTGGATCAGGTAATTGAGACAATGTATCAAACAGGCAAGGATATGAATCTTAAGTATAAAGAGACAGCATTGGGAGGTCTGGCAGCTACTTTGAAAAGAAATTGTTCTTAATCAAGCTGGTAGTATTCCATGCTTTTTAACAGATTGCAAGAAGAGGCGACTCCTTTTTGACATTCTGTTAATAGATATTGTTTTGCTAAATAGAAGTAGGCAAGTGCAATCTCAGAGTCTGCTTCCAACTCGCCTTCTCCATTTCTATATAAAATTCCTAGATTAAAACAACCTTGAGCATTTCTTAGATTGCAGGATTTTTGGTAATAGATCGCAGCGCTTTTGAGATCTTTTGGTATACCAGAACCTCTATAATATAAATTACCTACCTTTAGGCAAGATAAGGCATCATCATCATTACAAGAATTGATATAATACTCCAGTGCTAAGTCACCCTCTTCAATTAGCCTTAAATGGAAACATCCAAAAGCATTTTTTCTATTACAAGCAAACTGGTAATATTCTTTTGCCTTTTGTAAATTTTGAATCACACCAAGCCCTCTTTCATATAGCGTACCAAGACCGCTACATCCATCCATAATTCCCGCATTACAGGCTTTTGTATAGAATTCTTTAGCACTTAAAAAATTCCCATTTTTATACGCTTCAACAGCCTTTTTTATAAAATCACTCCCACTGCTAGAAAATAGTATAGATAATGATAGAGTTAGTAAAAAAGCACTCTTTATGATTGCAGACATTTTTGCAACCTTTCCTCCCTTTCTTCTTCTTGAGATTTATAGAGCATAGCACAGGATTTTGCAAGCTCTCTAATCTTTAGAATATAATCTTGGCGTTGTGAAACAGAAATTGCTTTTCTTGCATCTAGGATATTAAAAAAATGTGAGCTTAAGATTGTGAAATCATAAGCAGGTAGTGGTAGTTTAGAGTTTAAACAATTTTTTGCTTCTGTTTGCACCATATTAAAAAGACTAAATAATGTATTGACATCAGCAACCTCAAAATGATATTTACTAAATTCATATTCACTTTGTAGATGCACATTGGCATAGGAGAACATATTATTTTGAGAATCTTTTCCCCATTGTATGTCTAAAATGGAATCCACTTGTTGAATATATGTTGCTAGCCTTTCTACTCCATATGTAATTTCTACTGCTACAGGATCGCACGCGATGCCACCAACTTGTTGAAAATAAGTAAATTGTGTAATTTCCATACCATCAAGCCATACTTCCCATCCAAGACCCCAAGCGCCAAGAGTAGGAGATTCCCAGTTATCCTCAACAAATCTTATATCATGCTCTTTGGTATTTAATCCCAATGCTTCTAGACTTTTTAGATAAAGTTCTTGGATATTTTCTGGACTGGGTTTAATGATGACTTGGAATTGATAATAACTACCAAGTCTATTGGGATTTTCTCCATATCTTCCATCCGTAGGTCGTCTTGATGGTGCTACATAGGCTACAGACCAAGGTTTGCTATCAAGGCTTCTTAATAGGGTTGCAGGATGGAATGTTCCTGCGCCCGCTGGTATATCATAGGGTTGAACAATAATGCACCCCTGATTTTTCCAAAAATCTTGGAGTTTAAGTAGGATGTCTGAAAAAGTTAATTTCATGGTATTTCCTCAGAATTTTGTAGTATTATCCGAGGATGCATTATAACAAAACCATAGAATGGAGTGATAAAAATCCTTTTTAAAAATATGTTAGAATATAGTGTTTTATTCACAAAACATCAAGGATAATAGTTATGATAGATGTCAGGCTTTTATTAGAAAACTTTGATTTGGTGAGCGAGAAGTTAAGGATTAAAAAAGTGGATTTGGACACTTTGTTAGATTTGAAACAAAGGGCTCAAAAATATAAGAAAGCAAAACAAGAATTAGAGATTTTACAAGCAGAGCAAAACAAAAAATCAAAAATGTTTGGCAACCTTAAGGGTGATGATAAGGGTGCGCAGTCTCTTAAACAAGAATTGAGTGACAATAAAGAGAGAATTTCTAAGCTATCACTTGTGGTAGAGGAGTGTCAGAAGGATTTGGAGAGCATTTTGTTTTCTCTTCCAAATATACCCGATGACAAGACACCAGCGGGCGAAGATGAGAAAGATAATGTTGTTTTAAAAGAGATCTTAAGTCCGCGTTCTTTTGATTTTAAACCAAAGGAGCATTGGGAGCTAGCGCAGAATAATGGTTGGATTGATTTTGAGAGGGGAGTAAAGCTCGCAAAGAGTAGGTTTTCTGTTCTTAGGGGTATGGGTGCTAGATTAAATAGAGCATTGATTAATTTCATGTTAGATTTTAATCAAAAGGCTGGTTTTGAGATGGTGGCGACACCAGTTATTGTGAATGATAGGATGTTGTTTGGGACAGGTCAGTTGCCAAAATTTGAAGAGGATATGTTTAAAATAGATGGTAGAACAGATCCTCTAAATAAGGGAGATGTGGTAAAAGAGCAGGATTTTTATTTGATTTCAACCTCAGAAATCACTCTTACAAATCTCTATCACGATGAAGTGTTATCTAGTGAATCTTTACCTATCTTAATGACCGCACAAACTCCTTGCTTTAGAAAGGAGGCTGGAAGCGCTGGAAGAGATACAAGAGGGATAATACGACAACATCAGTTTGATAAGGTAGAATTGGTTGCAATAACAAAACCCAATGAGAGTGATGAAATACAGCAAAAAATGATTGAAACTGCAAGTGGAATCTTGCAAGCTCTAGAGTTACCTCATCGTTTGGTTCAGCTTTGTGGAGGTGATCTTGGATTTTGTGCAAGCAATACTGTTGATATTGAAGTATGGCTACCAGGTCAAAATTGTTATCGTGAAATTAGCTCTATCTCTAACACTAGGGATTTTCAAGCTAGAAGAGCCAAGATTCGTTTTAAGGATGGCAAAAAGAATACATTGGTGCATACTCTAAATGGCTCCTCTCTTGCTGTTGGTAGAACATTAGTCGCAATAATGGAAAACTACCAAAATCAAGATGGAAGTATTGATATCCCCAAAGTTTTAAAACCTTATTTGTGATTGGTGGCTGATGGCAAAGAAACCACCTGGTATTAATTCTTTAAGTGATGATGATACTATGCCTCAAGGGGCTAGAAAACTGCCTTTATTTTTTGAGAGAATAAGTTCTGCTTTTAGGGGGAGGATAGAGAGTTTTAGACAATTCCCAAAAAAGAAAAAGATAGTTTTTTTGGGAATAGGAGGAGTATTATCTTTTATAATCTTAGCTAGTATTCTTCTTTTATTATTTTTTAATAAAAAGCCAAGATTTCAGTATGAGAACACATCGCAGCAAGAAGCTAGAGAATTAGAAGATGAAATTGAAATCACGACAGAATTCTTGCAAGCCCTACCAAAGGTAGAAACAAGATTATCACAAGTTGATGATACAAATTTGAATCTTTTGATACAAAAGGCAAATATTTTATATAATGATGGTAATACTACCGAAGCACTCAATATTTTTAATAGAATTGCTACTTTCTCCCAAGGGCTTGCAAACTATAATCTTGGTGTGATGCAGATTAAACAAAAAGACTATAAAGAAGCACTTAAGTCTTTTGAAAATTCCATCAATTCTGGTGAAGATATCAGTTTGAGTGCTTTAAATGCAGCTGTAAGTGCTAGGTATATGGGGGATAAAGAGCTTTTTTCTTATTATCTTCATCTTGCAACTAGTAGGCTCCCAGAAGAGAATCAAAAGCCTTTTTATTCTTATTTATATGCCCTTGTGAATTTTTATAATGAAAATTATTTTGCAGCACTATCAAGTATTACAAACCCAATTTCAGATTCTTATGTATCTATGAGTTCAGACATATCTGCAAAATCTTTTCTAGTTTTTGGAGATGATGAAAATGCAATTGGTGCTCTAGAAAAGCAAGAAAATAATAAGAAGGATATCAAAAATTTAGGATTGCTTTATGCAAGAACTGGTAACTATGATAGAGCAAAAGAATACTTAACAGAATACATCAAAAACCACCAAAATGACTTGGAAGCAATGATGGCGTTGCAGATTTTATATTTAAAGACCCATGATTTTTATCAAGCTTCTAATATCTTGGAACAGATCTCAAATAATTCATCTTTTGATAAAAGAATAATTGATACTTATCCTATTAAAGTGGTTTTGCAACCTAAACTTTTTAGTATTGATATTGCTCAACAAGACTTTGTTCTTAGTGGAATTAAGAGAAATTATATGCTCACAGATAAAGTATTGTTTTATTTTGCACCTTATAAAGTTTTTAGTGTAAAAGATACTTTAGATATTCTGCGAGAAAGTGGAATTTTTTCAAATTATAATGTGGTGGCTTCTGAAGAGAAACTTTTGCAAAGTGTAACAATTGCACAAATTAATAAGGACATAGCACAGGCTCTTGTTGCAATTTATCAAAATGATTTGCGTAGTGCTTTAAAAATTTTACAAGTTGCAGCACAACATAATCCTAACCATGCAGTCTTGCATTATAACTTAGGACTTGTTTATGCGCAAATGGATGATCTAGGAAATGCATATAGACATCTTTTAAAATCTTACCATCTTAACACAAATAGTATAGATACAGGCTTATATGCTATTTTAGCATCAAGACTTTTAGATAAAGATTCTCAAAGATTACAAAGAGATATTACGCAAAATTTTGAACGCGTTGTGGGTAAGGATTCTGATAAAAGAGACTTTCTACTTTCTCTTTTGGGATATCTTAACCAAAATATTACAAGCGATATGAAATGGGTTGAGAATACTCAAAACAAGTTGCCAATATACTATGCTCTTCGAGGTGTCTTTGATATTCAGACAAAAAAATATCTTGATGCGCATAAATCCTTTAGTGAGCTAGACTTAATTTACCCTAATGATTTAGTGGTTAAAACATTAAAGAATCTGACACAGGGTACTTCAAATGCTAATTTTAAACAAAATGCGCTTAGGCTTCATAATATGCTTACAAAGGAAAAAATTAACCTTGAGAAAGTTTATAATGGACCTGCTTTATCAAGAGAACTTTATGCGTATATAAGTTTTATTACCGGCTCTCTCCAAGTTCAAGAAAATGCCCTAAAACAAAAACTAATATCTTCTTTGAAAAAGCCAAATGGTGCCTTGCAAACTTTAGCACTAATCAATCTCTATCAACATAAGTTTGAGCAAGCTTATTCTATTTATGATACTTTAATTAATAACCTAGGAGAACAGGATTCAAAGACACAATTCTTAGGTTCTGTTGCCTTAATTGGGACGGGTAATTATGATAATGCTACTTTATTACTTCAGTTATCCAAGATGGATTCAGAGGCTAGTTTTGAGACCAAGTATGTTTTAGGTATGCTTTATCAACAAGCGGGTAATTTTAAGGCTGCAGCTTCTCATTATGCAATGATAGCTGGGAAACCATTTAATTCAAATTTTTTTGACTTTGAAATTGATTTGCAAAAAATAGCAGATTCTAAAATTAAAGATGAGTGATTTATTAAGGGATTTAAATCCGTCTCAACAAGAGGCTGTGCAAATTATTGATGGACCCTTGCTTGTTTTAGCTGGAGCTGGAAGTGGCAAGACTAGGACATTAACCACAAGACTTGCTTATTTGATTGATGAAGTAGGCATTCCTCCATATCAAACTCTAACTCTTACCTTTACAAATAAGGCGAGTATGGAAATGAGAGAAAGGGCCCTAAGACTGCTAAAACAAAAGCCAAGCTCACCACCTCTTTTGTGTACTTTTCATAAGTTTGGGCTTTTATTTTTGAGATTTTATATTTCATATTTAGAGAGGGATTTTAATTTTGTATTGCTAGATTCAGATGATAAGAAAAAAATACTAAAAAAATATAATGAAACTTTGCCACTGGGTTACATGGAGCATATGATTTCTAATTTGAAAAACAACTTAGTTCCACCAGAGGTGTTTGCTACTCAGGCAAGAGATCAGCATCAAATAAAGCTAGCAAAGATCTATTTGGATTATCAAAAGACTTTGCAAAATCAAAATCTATTGGATTTTGATGATTTAATTTTATTGCCTTTTATGATTTTGGATAAATACCACGATCTTGCTTTGGAAGTTTCACAAAAGTATTCTTATATTATGGTAGATGAGTATCAAGATACTAATTTGTTGCAATTTAAATTATTGCAAAAATTGTGTTCAAAACATCAAAATATTTGTGTTGTAGGGGATGATGATCAGAGTATTTATGGTTGGAGAGGCTCTGATATTAGAAATATTCTTGACTTTCAAGAACATTTTAAGGGTGCCAAGATGATTAAACTAGAGGAGAATTATCGCTCAACACAAGAAATACTTGAAGTGGCTAATTGTCTGATTAAACACAATAGTAATAGACTTGGAAAAACCCTTAGGAGCACCAAAGGAAAGGGAGAAAAAGTAGAAGTTTTGCACAATAGTGATGAAAGTATAGAAGCCCTTTTTATTGCAAAAAAAATTGGAGAGTTACAAAAACAGGGAGTGTGTTTAAATGATATTGCAGTATTGTTTAGATTAAATGCACTCTCTAGATCTTTAGAGGAAGGATTGAATCAATATAAGATTCATTACAAGCTTTTGGGAACAATTCGTTTTTATGAGAGAGCAGAAATTAAAGACATACTGGCTTATCTAAGGTATTTAATAAATAGCAAAGATGATTTTTCACTTCAACGCATCATCAATCAGCCAAAAAGGGGTATAGGAAAGCAGACGCAAGATAAAATCTTTACACTAGCAAAAGAAAAAAATAAAAGTGTATATCAGGCATTTATTGATAAAGATTATGAAGGTTATCTTAGTGATAAAAACTTAAAGGTTTTAAAAGAGTTTTTTGAAATATTGCAGGACTTAAGAAGTTTGGAGTTAGAATCAGAGCGGTTGTTAAGTGAGCTTTTAGGAAGAATTGATTTGACACAAGCTTATAATAATTCTCAAGAAAATGTGGATCGTAGAGGAAATATTAATGAATTTATGGGGTTAATGCGGGATTATTTTATTAAAAATCCTAATGATTTATTAGAAGATTTTTTAAATTATATTCCTTTACATTCTGATTTGGATAATCTCTCTGATGAAGCAGTTAATTGTATGAGCATACACACTGCAAAAGGATTGGAGTTTGATTATGTTTTTGTTATTGGGTTGGAAAATGGCTTTTTCCCCTTAGATAGAGAAGAGAGTAATTTAGAGGAAGAAAGAAGGCTTGGGTATGTTGCTTTTACAAGAGCAAGGAAAAAGCTCTTTGTATCCTATGTGGATTCTAGATTTTATAAAGGCAGGAGAACGCAACTAGAAAAATCTTCTTTCTTAAAAGAAGCAGGACTAATTCAATATCCCAAGCAAACAAAACAGCAAGATAGGGTTATAAAAAAGGGTGTAATGGTATCTCATAAGATTTTTGGCCTAGGTAGAGTTGAAGAAATCATAAAAAATGGTCAAGATACTATCTTGGTTATTAACTTTGGAGGTTTGAGAAAACCTATTATGGATACTTTTGTAGAGAGGGTATAGAGTGAAGAAGGGTTATTTTATTTTTTTCTTATTGATTAATATGGTATTTGGAGGAAATATCGATGAGATTAAAAAACTGATACAAAAAGAATATATGGAGTTTTACAAGGATAATCATATTAAAATAGAAACTATTCAATTAGAACTCAATCCATCAACACAGATTGATGAGATTCAAATTCAAAAGATTACATTAAATGATAAAAACTTTTTTTCCAATGGCGCAGTATTTATTGATTTTATTTATAACAAAAAAAAGTATTCTCATCTACTAAAGTATAAAGTTCAAGCAACTCTTGAAGTATTGTTTTCTCAAATGGGCATAAAAAAACATCAAGAAATTACACAACAAAATATCTTAGAAAGAAGAATAGAACTTGAAAGCTTGAGTGCTACACCAATGAGTTTTAAGGAAATTGGAAATGTAAGTGCAAAGATTTTTATTCCAAATCAAACAATGATTTATCGCTATCATATTGAGCCAAAAATCTTAATCAAGAAGAATGATACTTTTTTAGCAATTTATAAAGATGGGCATATCATAATCCATTTGGTTTTGATTGCAAAAGAAAATGGTTCTGTGGATTCTATAATTGAGGCTCTAAATCCAGAGACAAAAAAATCTGTAAAAGTAAGGGTTTTGCCTGATGGTAATGGAGAGGTGTTATGAAATTTGTTGTAGGAATTAGTGGTGCAAGTAGTGTTAATCTTGGAATTAAATTTTTAGAAAAATTACCTGCTTATTTTGAGATTTTTTTGGTATTAAGCCAAGGAGCAAAAGAGGTAATTAAAAAAGAAAGGATTGATCTAAAGTTTTCTAAGCATGTTCAAATTTTGGATTCTAATGATATTGGGGCATCCATTGCATCAGGAAGTTTTGGTGTTTCTAAAATGGCAATTATTCCAACATCAATGAATAAACTGGCAAAAATTGCGTGTGGGATTGCTGATGATTTGATTACTCGGAGTGCAAGTGTGATGATTAAGGAAAAAAAAACTTTATTACTAGCACCTAGAGAGCTTCCATTTTCTTCAATTGCTTTAGAAAATATGTTAAAGCTATCTAAAAATGGTGTAATTATTGCACCTCCTGTTCTTGGATATTATGCAAAGGTTAAGAGTCTTGAGATGATGGAGGATTTTATTATAGGACGTTGGTTTGATTTACTTGAGATAGATCATTCTTTATATCAAAGATGGGGGATGCAATGAAAAAATTGGCAATTTATCCTGGGACTTTTGATCCTTTAACAAATGGTCATATTGATATTATTAAAAGAAGTAGTAAAATTTTTGATGAAGTGCTTGTTGCAGTCGCTTCATCAAAAACTAAAAAACCGTTATTTGACTTATCAGATAGGGAAGAAATGGTAAAGCTTGCTATTAAGAAGCTTGCTAATGTGAGATGTGAATGCTTTGATATTTTATTGGCAGATTTTGCACAAAAGAGAAATACAAATATTATTATCAGAGGTCTTAGGGTTGTGAGTGATTTTGAATATGAATTACAAATGGGATATGCTAATGTCTCTTTGAATAATGAGCTTGAAACAATTTATTTTATGCCAAGCTTAGAAAATGCATTTATTAGTTCTTCGGTAGTAAGAAGCATCTTAGAGCATCAAGGTAAAATCTCTCATTTATTACCATTAGATGTTTTTGAATATATTAAAAACAAGGGGTATGAATGTATGTAGCTTTTGAAGGAATAGATACATGTGGCAAAAGCACGCAAATTGAGCTTTTAAAACCAAAATTTCCTGATGCAATTTTCACAAAGGAGCCAGGAGGTAGTATCATAGGTTCCAAGATTAGAGATATGCTTTTATCAGGTGAAAAATTAGACAATAAGGCAGAATTTTTTTTATTTTTGGCAGATAGGGCACAGCATTGTTTTGAGGTGATTGTTCCAAACAAAGATAAAATGATTATTGCAGATAGGAGTCTGATATCAGGGATTGCTTATGCAAAGAATATTGTTTGTGCTTTAGAATATAACCTCTTTGCAACTCAAGATATGTTGCCAGATAAGGTGGTTTTATTTAGGATTGGTGAGGAGTTATTAAAGAGGCGTTTAGAAGAAAAGAGACAGGATGTTATTGAAGAAAGAGGAGTTGAATATTTAATGCATATCCAAGAAAGATTGTTTGAAATTACACACCAGTTGCGGTTGGATACTTTGATTTTAGATGCTTCTCTTTCAATTGAGGAACTGCATCAACAAATTATTGCATTTTTATAGATGCGCTGTATTATTTGCACTAGAGTGAGCTTTTGCATTATTTGTAAAAAATGCCAAGATGTTTTTTTGGTGATCAAGCCAAGTATTAGAGTGTTGGAGGATTTTAAGGTTTATAGTTTTTACTCCTATGAAGAGAATGCTTTTTTATTAAATATGAAGTATGATGCTATTGGAAGTAGAATTTATAAGATTTTGGCACAGAGGGCAAGTGAATATTTTTTTAATCATCTAAGTGTTAGATTCCCGAAAGATTGCTATGGTGTAGGAATTGATGATGACCCTAAAAAGGGTTATTCTCATACAGGGATTATTTTAAAAGGTTTTTCCTCCAAGATTAAGCCCATCTTTGGTGAATTAAGGGCTAAAAATAAAGTTAAATATGCAGGCGAAAGTCTTAGCTTCAGAAAGAAAAATCCAAAAAACTTTAAATGTAAAGTATCCTATAAAGATCTGATTATCTTTGATGATATTATCACTACAGGGACAAGTATGCTTGAAGCAAGAGAAAAGCTACAAAAATACAACAATAATGTTTTATTTGGTATTGTTTTGAGTGATGCAAGAAGCTAGTTCAAAGTTATTAGCCAAAGTTTTATATAATCAGCCTCTTTGAGGAAAAAAGATGAGAGTTATAACTTTAGTGTTTATGTTATTTTTTTTCTGTTTTGGTGCAGTTGGAGAGAGGGTAGTGTGGAGCAGTGGGCTTTCTGTGCTGGCATTCTTAGAAAAAAATGGATTACCATTGCGCCTTTATTATAATCTTTCTGCTACGGATAAAGAGCTTGCAAGCGAAGTGCAAGTAGGATCTGTCTATTATATTTTAAGAGATGAGAATCAAAAGGTCTTGCAAGTATTAATTCCAATTAGTGAAGATGTGCAGATGCATATCTATAAAAACAAAGATCAAAAATATGTTTTGGATTTTATTCCAATTATCTATACTACATATAAGAACACTTTGGTATTAGCCATTCAAAAATCACCTTACCAAGATATTTTGGAGCATACAAATGATATAGTATTGGCTACAGAATTTGTAAATACCTATCGCAAGAGCATTGACTTTAACAAATATATGCTAAAAGATGACAAACTAGCCTTTATATACACGAGAAAATATCGACTTGGAAGAACTTTTTCCACCCCAGAGATTCAATCTGCTATTGTCCAGACAAACAAAAAACCCCACTATATTTTTAGTTTTGGGGATAGTTTTTATGATCTTAATGGAAGAGAGATTGCGGGTTTTTTACTCGAAATGCCTATAAAATACCGCCGTATTACTTCAAAATTCTCTTATGGAAGATGGCATCCTGTTTTAAAAAAAGTTAGACCTCATTATGGTGTTGATCTAAGCGCTTCCCATGGCACACCAATTTATGCTTCAGCAAGCGGAAAAGTAATTTATTCTGGATATCGTGGGGGGTATGGGAATGTTGTAGAAATCTTACATAATGATGGAATTAGAACTTTGTATGCACATATGAGTAAAAGAGATCCTAAAGCATTTGTAGGCGCAAGAGTAAAAAAGGGTCAGCTGATAGGAAGAGTGGGTAGTACAGGACTGAGTACAGGACCCCATCTGCATTTTGGCGTGTATAGAAATAATAAACCAATTGACCCCTTAGGGATAGTAAGGACAGAAAAAAATCAGCTCAAGGGGCATAAAAAAGAAGAATTTCTCGCTTTTGCAAATCAACAAAAAAAAGACCTTGATGAATTAATCAATAAATACGATTTTAGTGAGAAGAAGGCATATATACATACAGAGAGTTTAGAATAATGAAATATTTTAAGAAACCATCAATAAAAGTAGATTTTTCAACAATTTCTTATGGACCTCTAAAAAACCCCTCCTATATACAACTTGCTTCAATGTCCTTTAAAGAGAATGGAAAAAATAAAAAGTGGGAGATTGCAAGGACATCTGATAGCGTTTGTATTGTGCTTTTTGACACCGATAGAAAATCTTTTGTTATTGTGAGACAATTTAGACCTGCAGTTTTTTATCAAAATCAAGAGGATGGATATACCTATGAGTTGTGTGCAGGCTTAGTGGATAAAGATAAGAGCCTGGAGGTTATTGCCTGTGAAGAAGTATTTGAAGAGTGCGGATATAAAATTTCTCCACAAGATTTGTATTTTATAGGAAGCTTTTTTAGTTCAACAGGAGTAAATGGTAACAAGCAATTTATATACTTTGCTAATGTGAATGAAAAATGTAAAATTTCTACAGGAGGAGGAATCGAAGATGAATGTATAGAGGTTTTATATTTGCCATTGCAAGATTCTTTGAGTTTTATTTTTGATCAACAGATTCAAAAAACTACCTCCTTATTTTTAGGAATACATTGGTATTATTGTTTTTTTAAAATAAAGGAATCAACAGAATGAAAAAAATATCAAGTTTTTTATTTTTATTTAGCTGTGTGTTTGCAAGTCTGCAAGATAGGTTTGAAACAGAAATACTAAGTTTAGATCCTAAAGAAAATACAGTTGTCTTTAATGCCAAGGATCTAAAGGTTGGAGAAAGTGGCATTGTTGTTACAAAATTAACGGACTATGCTGGAATTATTGCACAGGTTGAAGTTCTAAGGTGCTGCCAAGATAATAAGGCAGTGGCACAAATTAAGCCTTTTGAAGCATTAAAACAAATTTATCTTCCAACCCCTAATATTAAGCCAAAAGAAGGAGATCGCGTTGTTTTTAGGAGTTTTAATCAAAAAGCATTTTTAGTGGCTCCCAATCTTGAGTTCTATGAAAGAATAAAAGAAGAATATAAAGACTTTGATTTTTTAAGTTCAGATTTATTGCTTGGCTATCTATTTAGCTATGGGGAGTTTGATCCTAGTAAATTGTTTTTTAAAAAAGCGTGCAATGCTTATAGCGCAGGGCTTTTGTTTGTTGTAAATAGGGATACACTTGATATTTTAGATTGTCAAAGTTTTAAGATTTTAGATTCTAAGAAGTTGGATACAAGCAAGGTTGAAGATACGCAAATTCCATTTTATTCAAGGATAGATGAAATTAAATCAGGCACACTTTTTAGTTTTCTTCAATCTAAAAAAGCAAGATATTATTTTGCCTATTACACCAACCTTTTGCATCCAAATATTCCCTATCAACCCATTATGCTTGAAGAAAAACAAAAACTTGATAAGAAAAAGCTTGAAGAATTAAAGCTAAAGGAAGCTAAAAAACAAGAGGAAAAGAGAAAGAAAAAAGAAGAAAAAGAGAATAAAAAAAACAAAAAAGAAAATAAAGATTAAAAAATAATGTTAAATCAAAAACATCTGAGTTTTTTTTCAAAAATTGTTGGCAGGGATAATTGTAAAAGTGATAAACTCTACCTTAAGGGTTATTCTTATGATTCAACGCGCCAGATTTTTGAGCCAGATTGTGTAATCTTTCCCCAAAATGAGAATCAGATCTCGCAAATTCTATCTTATTGTAATAAGCATCTTATACCAGTAGTTCCTAGAGGTGCTGGTAGTGGAATGAGTGGAGGATCCCTTTGCGCTAATGGTGGCGTAGTGCTTGCAATGGAAAAATATTTCAATCAAATTCTAGAAATTGATGAAAAAAACTTGACTGCAAGAGTGCAACCTGCAGTCATTAATAAAGTGTTGCAAAATGAGGTTGAGAAAAAAGGATTGTTCTACCCTCCAGATCCAGCATCTCAAGAATTTAGTACAATAGGTGGCAATGTAGGTGAAAATGCCGGAGGTATGCGTGCCTTAAAGTATGGAACTACAAAAGATTATATTCTTGCTTTAAGAGCGGTGCTACCAAATGGAGATGTGATTTGTGCGGGAAAAAAAACCATTAAAGATGTTGCAGGTTATAATCTTGTTGGAATATTATGTGGGAGCGAAGGAACTCTTGCAGTAATTACAGAAATTACACTCAAACTATTAGCAAAGCCAAAAGTTACTCAAGTGATGATAGGTTCTTTTGGAAGTATTCAAGATAGTATGAATGCAGTCTATCAAACACTAGCAGAAGGGGTTACTCCTGTTGCAATGGAGTTTTTGGATACACTTACTTTACAAGCACTTAGTGTAAAAATGAATAAAGAAATTGCCAAGGAAGCTAAAGCAGTTTTGATCTTGCAAATTGATGGGGATATTTTAGAATCTCTTGCTTATCAAACTCAAAAGATTAAAGAGGTTTTTTTTAAAAATAAATGTTTAGATTTTCAAATTGCAAAAGATCAGGATAAAGCTAATGAAATTTGGTCAATGCGTCGTAATGCTTCACAGAGTATCACTATCTATGGAAAAAAGAAACTCAATGAGGATATTACTGTTCCAAGAGGGAATCTTCCAAAGTTGCTTGAGGGGATTGAAGAGATAGGAAGAAAATATAATCTTAAGATTGTTTGTTTTGGTCATGCTGGTGATGGAAATGTGCATACAAATGTAATGATACAAGATTCTCAAGATGAAGAAGAATTGCAAAGAGGTTATAGGGCTGTAGAGGAAATTTTTAGGCTTACAATTGGATTGGAGGGGACATTGAGTGGAGAGCATGGTATAGGTCTTAGTAAGGCTTTGTTTATGCAACTTGCTTTCAGTGAAGCAGAAATGAATCTTTTTAAAAATCTTAAAAAAGCTTTTGATCCAAATAATATTTTAAACCCAAATAAAATGGGGCTTTAGATTGTTTGAAAATTCGCATCTATTGCTTTTGAAATGGTATGACCTTTGTGGTAGAAAACATTTGCCTTGGAGGAATTTGGGTTTTATAGATGGGGCTTATGGTGTTTATATAAGTGAAATTATGTTGCAACAAACACAAGTCTCTAGTGTTCTTTCATACTATGAAAGATTTATGCATAGATTTCCAACACTTAAAGATTTAAGTTTGGCAGATGAGGATGAGGTTTTGATTTTTTGGGCAGGGTTAGGCTATTACTCAAGGGCAAAAAATTTATTAAAAACAGCAAAAATACTAAAAGATTTTTTACCTCAAACTAAAGAAGAGTTAAAGGCTTTGCCAGGCATAGGGGATTATACTGCAGGTGCAATTTTATGTTTTGGATTTGGAAAAAATGTTGCCTTTTTTGATACAAATATCAAAAGAGTATTGATGAGATTTTTTGCATTACAAAGTCCTACAAAAAAACAATTACAAGAAGTTGCAGATCGTTTTTTAAACACCAAAGATTCTTTTAATCATAATCAAGCTCTGCTAGATTTAGGAGCATTGATTTGTTTGCCCCTAAATCCACGATGCAATATTTGTCCTCTCTTTGATGATTGCAAGGGAAAGAATCAAATAAAACTTTATACACAAAGTAAAAAAATTATTTATGAGCAGGTTCAAATGCATTTGGGAATTTATGAGGATTCTCAAGCAATAGCGATGCTTAGAAGCAAAAAATGGAATAATCTTTTTAGTTTTCCTGAGGTGGATTTAAAAGTTCAAAGTTGCTTTGAAACACTAAAACATTCAAGGACAAAATATAAAATTGAAGTATTGCTTTATAAACTTAACCAGCAACCACCGCATACTCAAATGATTCAAAAAGATAAAATACGAGATTTTCCAATGACAAGTTTAAGTCTTAAGATTTTAAAGAAATTAAAACTTCTTTAATTTCTTTTAGGTTTTTAAAAAGAACTTTAAAAATATTTTTCTACAATATTAAAAAAATATTACCAGGGAGTTTTTGTGCAAGTTGCATTGATTGGTTATGGGTATTGGGGTAGGAATGTAGCAAAAGCAATAATAGATTCGGGTTTTTTTTCCTTAAAATGTATTTTTGATCTTGATAAAACACAAATAGAAGAATCTAAAAAACTTTATAATTTTAAAGAATATTCAAGTTATGAAGCAATTTTATTGGATGAGGAAATTGAGGCAATTTTTATTGTTACTCCTCCTCAAAGCCACTTTGATCTTGCATTAAAGGCATTAAAAAGCAATAAACATATCTTTGTAGAAAAACCTCTTTGTATGGATGATGCAAAAGCTTTGATTTTATATCAAGAAGCAAAAAGAAGAAAATTAAGCCTTCATTGTGATCATATATTTTTATATGCCCCTCCTATACAATGGCTTAAACAAAATCTTAGCATCTTAGGAAATATTGTTTATATTAATTCAAGGCGTATCAATCTGGGGTTATTTCAAAATAGTGTGGATGTAATTTGGGATCTTGCAATTCATGATTTAAGCATTATTGATTATCTTATAGGGCTTGAGATTAAAAATATTGAGGTGTTTAAAAGAACCTATCAAAACTATCCAAATGATGCCATTGCTAATATTAACCTTGAGTTGCAAAATGGAATAATTGTTACAATTAATGTTTCTTGGCTTAGCCCAATTAAGGTGCGAGAAATGATCATAGGAGGGGAGAATAAAACTGCTATTTATGATGAAACCAAAAGTCAAAAATTGGCAATTTTTGATTCTGGAGTTGTGATTAGAGATGAATTTGACTCTCAAAGTCTTTACAAAAAAATGGTGGAATATAAAATTGGGAGTACAAGCTATCCAAAATTAGATTCTAAACCGGCCTTAAATCAATCAATTGAGGCTTTTATATTTAAAATAAAAAACCCAATGCATACACAACATCTAATCGATGAAAAGCACACAATGCATATTATTAAAATCTTAAAACAGATTTCAGCTTCTGAGATCTAAAAGATGGTCTTTAAAATTAAACAATGGCTCAATTGTTTCAGTCTTAAAAATATCTATTTGAGAGAATGAGTCAAGTGATGAAATATTTTTTTCTAAAAGATTTTTTACACTATCAAATGTTACTATAAGTCTCAATCCAAGATCTTGGCCTTTTTGATAAATTAATCCATCAATGCTTCCTAAATGTGGATATAAGGCATAAAATTCCAATTCCTGCCTAGATTTTTTCTTTTTAATTTGTAAAAGATTATCTTTTTTATCCTCATTAACAATAAGCGTAAGAATCTCTTTTTGCAAAGACAAGAGCATATTCCCAAGAAATAAAAAATTTTCTCTTGTTGGCGCTTGTGAGAGATGCTCTAATAAAAAAGTTTTCCATTCTTCTAAAAAAATTTTATAGTCCTTGTTTAAAAATTTTTTTAAATCATGATGTGTAAGTTTGATGGGAGAATTACCTATTTCATCTAATAGTTTTGGATAAGGTGTAAGATTTGAAAGCAAGATAGAGCCTATGGAGCTTTTTGTTACATTGGCAAGATATTTTCCTCCTATTAAGAGTTCTTTTTGGCTTTTAGTAGTGGTTTGCATATTACCCATTTTTATAAGATAGATATCTTTAGATTCTTTTTTTAGCACTTGAAGCAGTATAGGTAGGGTGTTGTTTATTTCTTTTGTATGACTTATTTTAGAAATATTTTGTAATAAGGAACTAATTTTTTCAATCATAAAAGCGTAAGAAAATCTGCAATTTCAAATGCTACTTGTAGTTTTGAGCTAAGTGGTATTTGCTTTTGTTTGTCCTTTGAAAATAAGATCATTTCATTATTTTGTGAGCCAAAAGTATTATGATTTGAAAGTATATTGAGACATACACACGCACAATTTTTGGTCTCAAGCATTTTTTTTGCACAATCTATTGCATTGTTTTTATCCAATTCTGCCTTAAAGCCAATTTTTACTAGATTTTTCTGATTTAAACTCTCTAAAATATCAATATTCCTCTCAAGCTCTAGAGTTAGATTCTTTTGGTCTTGCTTTTTAATTTTTGTATTGTAGGAATTTTTTGGAATAAAATCAGCAATTGCAGCACTCATTATTAGATAGGTTTTTTCTTCTGTAAGATTTGTCTTAATGGCCTCAAGATATTCTTTTGCACTTGCTACCTTTATTTGTTGGATAGAGTTTGGGAGCTCTTGAGGGAAAATTGAACTAATAAAAGTTACATTTGCTCCCAAAAAATAAAAAGCTAAGGCCAAGGCACTTGCCTGTAATCCACTAGAGTGATTACTAATGCACCTTACAAGATCAATGTTTTCCTTGCTTCCACCACCTGTGATCATCACTCTTTTATTTTTATAAAAAGAGTGGCTATAAAATTCTCGTATCAGATTAAAAACTATTTCTTTGGGAGTTGCAAGGGCTCCATCTCCGAAAGTATCACAAGCAAGTAAGCATGACCTTGTGGCAATAATCTTAAAGCCATCTTTTCTAAGCTTTGAAATATTTTCTTGTGTCTTTGGATTTTCTAGCATCTGTGTATTCATAGCAGGTGCAATAAGCTTTGGTGCTTTTGATGCTAGAAGTGTAGAAAGAAGTAGATTATCAGCAATACCATAAGATATTTTTGCAAGGGTATTGGCAGTAGTTGGAGCGATCAAAAAGACATCTGCCCATTTGGCATAATCTATATGATTGCAACCATTGCTCCAATCTTCACTTTGAAGATGCAAGACTTTTGTGTGTGTAAGTGCCTCAAAGCAAAGAGGGGTTACAAACTTTTTTGCTTCTTCAGTCATTACTACTCTTATATCAGCACCTAATTTTTTAAGCATACTAATAAGATCTAAAATCTTATAAATTGCTATAGAACTACTCACACCAATTAAAATTTTTTTATCTTTCAAAAGTAAAGGGTTTGTAAAAATCATTTTCTTTCGTACTGCTTTGAAGGATCTATATAATCATCAATTGAAATTGCAACGCCCGTTGAGAGATTTTGAAAGAGAGTATGCCCTTGCTTTCTTTCATAATATATAATCTGTCCGCTTTGTTGAAATCTTTGAATAATTGCATTGTCTTCTCCTGCCATTTTGCCTTTACCATCAAAAATATCTCTTCCAAGCAAAATATCATCAAATAAATCAGCATATGCAACTTTACCAAAAAATTCTTTTGCACTAGGCCACTTTGGAGCACAGTCATTCATAAAACAGATTTTATTTTTAAAAACACTAATATTTCCAATATTTTGCCCAAGTTTAAAAAGCTCAACGATAATATTGTCATCTTGTGTTCTCAATAATGCATAGTCATAGTAACTAAATTTTGGACTTTTTATAAATAGGAGTTTAAAATCAGGTGGAGGAAGATCTTCTTTAGCTATTTGTTTTGGAGCTCTTACAGGTTTGTTTGTAAAAAGATTCTTTGTGCCTGCACATGCGCTAAAAAGTAAAAGAACAAGAGCAAGGCCACAACTAGCGATGCTCCTAATTCTAAGAAGGTTAAAAAAATCCATTATCCTCGATCACCACTTAAAGCGCGATACCAAATTCTACCATCAAGCTTGAGTTCCATACTTACTTGACATAATCCATCTTTATACACTGTTTCTGTAATTTCTGCATTTCGAATCAAGGCTTGAACTTTTGTTTTTACAGTAGAGTTTTGCAATACCATATCTCTTACTGTATCTTGTGCATTTACTCTTATACCATACATTTTTTCACCAAGCTGTCTATAGGCATCTACAATTGCAGCTCTCTTTGCAAGTGCCAGTGCTTGTGATGGAGAAATTGTGCTTTCTGGTGCTACACCCATACCCACAGCACTAAGTTCAATGATATTAGTAGGAGTGAGAATAGGGCTATTTTGTATCATAGCATCACCAACAGGAACATCCGCATTCCCCATAGAATCTCCTGGAGGGGTTGTAGGATTTGAAGGTGTATCAAACCTAGTATCAGGTAAAGGAGCATCCAGTCCTACTTGAGGAAGATCATTCCCTGCAACAAGTTTGGGATTACTAAATCCAATTGGAGGATAAGTAGGCGCTTGAACAGAGCCTGGTTGATACATTGCTGATGGAGGAACAAGACTTGTATCATCTCCAGGGAGACCAAAACTACCACAACCCACAAGTGCTAAGGCGCTACTTGCAATAATAGAGCCTGTTAAAAACCTTCTTGTTATATTCTTCATAAAAATCCTTTAAAAAGTAAATATACTCTGAAATAAGCAAAATATATTCCACTTTTAAATCTTTTTAAAATTAAGTAGCGAAAAATTATTATCCATTGCAATAATATCGCCAACTCTCACCTTTTCATTTGTTTTTGGAAGAGAACAGGAAAGAAGGATATTTTGCACCAAAAGCGTAGCTTGAATGGTTGAATCTTTCTCTTCCAAAGACAAAACTTTGCCTAAAATTTTATTTTCATCTTTTTGTAGAAAGACTTCACTAGGGCTTCCAGATTTAATAAACTTTCCATCCTTTAGGGTAAAAACCTCATCAGCTAACAAAAACATCTCTGTTATATCGTGTGAAATTAAAAAAGTTGTAAATTTATATTTTTTTAGAATATTTTTTAGATCACTTTGCAGTAAAGATTTTGTATCTTTGTCTAATCCACTAAAGGGTTCATCTAAAAGTAAAATATCAGGATTGCTAAGAATGGCTCTTGCAAGGGCAACTTTTTGAGACTGACCCCCTGATAGATTCTTTGGTTTTTGATTACAGAGCTTTTCAAGATTAAGGGAAGCAATGAGTTCTTCAACCTGATTTTGCATTGTCTTATCAAGACCAAAGATTATATTTTTATAAACACTAAGATGTGGAAATAGGGTGTAATTTTGGAATACAAAACCAACTTTTCTTTTCCAAGTAGGCAAGGAAAATTTTTTCTCCTTATTAAAAAATTCTTGATGATTGTATTTGATGATTCCGCTATCTGGGTGTGTAATACCTGCAAGGATTTTTAGAAATGTTGTTTTGCCACTTCCAGATTTACCAAAAATTCCATAGGTCTTTTGAGCGTGAAAAAGAGTGTGAATATCAAGTGTAAAATTGCCTTGAGCCCCGCTAAGTTTTTTTTGAATACAAATTTCTATCATAAAAGCCCTCTATTGTTATGAAGCTTATGATTGATAAAAATGACAATAAATAAGAGTATAAAGCTCGTGATGCTTAAAATAAGCGCGTAAGAATGAGCTATGGGATAATTTAATTGCTCTGCTTGTGTATAAATTGCAATACTGGCTACTCGACTTACTCCTGCAATATCCCCTCCTATCATCATTACAACACCAAATTCTCCGATTGTATGAGCAAAGGTTGTGATAATTGCAAGCAGAATGCTTGATGTAATATTTGGAAGGAGGACAAACAATAGTGTATAGATTCTTCCTTTGCCTAGAGTATAGCTAGCCTCTTTGAGATTATCAGGAAGATTTTGCAAGGCATTTTTTATAGGGTTTATCATAAAAGGAAGAGAGAAAATAATGCTCCCAATTACAATCCCTGAAAAGCTAAAAGCAAGTTGGATTCCAAAATATTTTTTTAAAAAATCTCCAAAAAAATAATTTGGAGAAAAGCTCAAAAGAAGATAAAAGCCAAGTACCGTAGGGGGTAAAATAAGAGGCATCCAAATTAGTGTTTCTAAAACAATTTTTATTTTATGATTGCTATAAGCTAGGTAATATCCTAAAATAATGCCTATAGGTAAGAGAATTAGAGTGGTGATGCTTGCAAGCTTGAAACTGAGCCAAAGTGTCTGTAAAAAATCTGGATCTAAATGCATAATTATGGAACTAAATAACCATATTTTTTAAAGATGTCCTGAGAATGAAGTATAAAATTTGCAAAATCTTTTGCAAGTTGTTTTGTTTGACCTGATTTTGTAATACTTAAAGCTTGTTTGATGGGTGTATATAAACTCGGATCTATAATTATAAAACTCACTTCAGGATTATCCTTATCAATCAAAGAAAGAGCACCAAAGCCTGCTTGAGCATTTTTGCTTTCTACCCATTGATGAGCTTGTGAGATAGAAGTTGCTTGGATAAGCTTATCTTGAATTTGTTTGTAAAGACCAGTTTTTTCTAATACCTCTTTACCAGCTCTTCCATATGGAGCTAGATTGGGATTTGGAAGGGCAATTTTCTTGATATCCACTTCTAGTAAATTATCAAGGTTTTGTAGTTTTGTGGTTTTACTCCATAAAACAAGTATGCCTTGGGCATAAACTTGAGGCTTTGAAGCAAGGTTGTCTTCAAAAAGTTTTTGAGGATAGCTTGTGTCTGCTGAAATAAAAAGATCTACAGAAGCATTATTTTTAATCTGTGCATAGGCTTTCCCTGAAGAAAGAAAACTGATATGAATTTGATGTGTTTTGTGTTGTTTTAGAAAGTTTTCTTTGATTTCTTCAAGGACTTTTGAGAGATTGGCTGCTGCTAGAATATTGATTGTGTCAGCAAAAGTTGTAGAACAAAGTAGCATAAAACTTAATAAAAGCTTTTTCATCGTATTTCCTAATTCTATAAGATGAATATGATTATACAAAAAAGTTATTGACCCTTATATATAAAAATATATAAGGAAGCCAATTTAGATTATTTTTAAGATAGTGTCTTCTACTTCTTTAATATCTAGAATTTTTTGATGGTTTTGAGGTTTATTAAAAAGTTCAAGAATATTACTTGGAAGTGTAGTTTGTGTATCTTTAAGAATAAAATCTATAGCCTCTTTATCTGAAACTTTTTTATTATTTATCGCTAAGTAGATTGTTGGGGCGAATTTACACCATTGAGCCGTTGAGCAAATGATATTATGTTTTGATTTTAGCTTTGTGTAGACATGGATTGCATTTGCTGTATGTGGATCAATAAGAATCTTATTTTGATAAAAATCCTTGATTGTGTTGAGGCATTGGTGATCATCACAAAAGTCTGCTTCAAAATTTTCTTGCAATAAGCAAAGCTCCTCTGATGTAAGTTCATAATAGTGTTTATGTTCCAAATCTTGCATAAGCTCATTTGTGCGTTGTGACCCAAAGAGACTAAAAAGAACCCTTTCAATATTGGAGCTTTTTAAGATATCCATCGCAGGAGAGTATGTCAAGAGTAATTTTTTATTTCTCAGATCATATTTTCCTGTTTGTATAAATTCTGTAAGAATATTGTTTGGATTTGAAGCAATAGTAATTTTTTCAAGAGGAAGTCCCATCTGTCTAGCATAAAATGCTCCAAGAGCATTGCCAAAATTACCGCTAGGTACAATGATTTTAACCCTTTCTCCAAAAGAGAGTTTTTCTTGCTTAATATATTGGAGATAGCCCCAAATATGATAAACAATTTGGAAGATAATGCGCCCAAAATTAACAGAATTTGCGACAGATAAAGAAATACCCTTTTGTTTTAATGCTTTCTTAAAAGAATCCTTATGAATCAATGCTTTAAGAATACTTTGTGCATCATCAAAGTTGCCATTGATTCCAAAAATATTGAGATTTTTGGAATTTTGGGTAGTCATTTGTAGTTCTTGAATTTGACTTGTTCCACCCTTTGGATAGATGCAAACTACTTCAATATTGTCTAAATTTGCAAAAGAATTAAGAGTTGCAGGTCCCGTATCTCCACTTGTAGCTGTAAGAATGAGATATTTTTTGTTGTATTTTTTTGCAATGTTAGAGAATAGAGATCCAAAAGGAGCCAAGGCCATATCTTTAAAGGCCCTTGAACTTCCGTGATAAAGCTCTTGAATTGAAAGAGATGAATCTATTTTTGTTAGGGGTGCAGGATTTTTGGAATCATCAAAAAAATCATATTGTTGTAAGGCTTCCTGAAGGATAGAATCCTCAATTTCTATATCCAGAGCCTGAAAAATTTTTCTACTTAAAGATTGGTAATTAGAATCTAGGAGTGTGGAAAAATCTATTTTAGGTAATTTTACAGGTGCCCATAATCCATGATTTGGAGCACTAGGATTTAAAATCACTTGATTAAAATCACTAAAAACACCACCACCTCTTGTACTAGTAAAGTGTTGCATAGAAAACCTTTTTTTGTTGGGATTTTATCAAAAATATTATTAGATGAAAGTTGTGATTATGCCAAATAGAGTTGTTTAAAAAATAATTCCAAAATTTTAGAAATTTATTTTCAAATATTATAATGATAAGCAATACTATTATTAAAAGGTGGTAAATGGATACGATACAATCGTTTCAAGACAATCTTCAAAATTGGGGGTATTTGCTCCTATTTTTGTATTCTTTAGGAGGTGGGTATGTAGCATTGATTGCAGCAGGATTTTTAAGTAGTCTTGGGAGTATGGATATCACTCTGTCTATATTGGTGGCATTTTTGGGAAATATGGTTGGTAGTAGCGTAATCTCATTATTAGCAAGAAAGCAAAGAGGAGATTTTTTAGCTTATATGAAAAAGCATAGAAGGAAACTTGCTTTAAGTTTTAAGTGGATAAAGACTTATGGGGTAGGATTGATTTTCTTTAGTAAATATATTTATGGTATAAAGACAATTGTACCTATAGCAATAGGTATTGGTAAATATGACCTAAAAAAATATATGATATTTAATTTTTTTGCTTGCCTGCTTTGGGCATTTGTGGTGGGATTGGTGAGCTATTTTGCGAGTAGTTTTGTAAAAAGGATTTTTATGTCCTTTTCAACTTTACCACCCTATACAATGCCTTTGGTATTGGTGAGCATAGTAGGAATATTTTTAGGCATTTTGAAATTTTATAGTAAAAAATAAATTATTGATATTGAGGAGATAATAATGAAGAAAGTAGGAATTTTTTATGGAACAGATGGAGGTAATACTCATGGTGTTGCGGACAAAATTGCAGATTGCTTAGGTAGAGATAATGTTGAGGTGGTGGATGTTTCAAAGGCAGACAAGGAGCAAATCTTGAGCTTTGATAATTTAATCTTAGCAAGTGCTACTTATGGAGTTGGAGATTTGCAAGATGATTGGGATAGTATGATTAATCAATTTTCTGAAAGTGATTTTAAAGATAAGGTAATTGCATTGGTTGGGGTTGGAGATCAGGATAGCTATAGCGATAGCTTTTGTGATAGTCTTTTTCATCTGTATGAAAAGGTTCAAATGGGAAAGGTTGTTGGTAAAACCTCTGTGGATGGCTATGAATTTGATGACTCTAAGGCAGTGATTGATGGTAATTTTGTTGGTCTAGCAATTGATGAGGATAATCAAGCAGACCTAACGGATGAACGCATTCAACAATGGGTTGAGACAATAAAAAAAGATTTTATCTAAGACCTTTTAAAATTTATAACCCACACCAATAGAGGTATTGATAAAATCGCTAAAGTGTGCGCTTTGTTTAGTGGCACCAAGACTTATGCCCTCTGAATCTGGGGTGCCATTTGTCTTTTTTAGAGTGCTGCTTATAAAGCGTAATCTTAGTTCTATCTCTATGGAATCAATGATATTAAAAATCAATCCTAAGCTTACCCCTGCACTAAAGGCTTTTTGAAGGCTTAAGTGTTGCGTATCTAGAAAAATACCTCCTCCATTTATTCCTGCAAAAACATCAACGATTTTACTTGCATTATATCTATAGTCTGCATTTAAAGTTAGGTTATGAAATATTGTATTGCCACTAGAAAGATTTGCAAATAAACTTGCGCCAGTATAATCTGTGTAAAAACGAATAAAGTGTTTGGGTTGGATTAAGAAGTCATAGCCAAATTTTAGTGCATAGCTAAAACCTGGCACTGTTTTTATATTGTTGGTTGTGCCAATTGGAGTGGAGTTTGCATAATAATTTTTCTCAAGGGAAAGAATTTGGCTCCCCAAAAAAATACCAACAATAAAGTTACCTCTTTTTGAATCTTTAAGTGATTGCTCTTGGTTATCTACATCTTGGTTTTGCAATGCTTTTTCAGAAGTATTTAGATCCTGTGATAGTGAAAATACTGCAATCATTAATCCTAAAAATATTTTTTTCATTTTGTACTCCTAATTTACCAAGTAATACGCAAAGTTGCTACAAATCCTTGTTGTTGAGGGATAAAAATAGTTGAAACATGTTCATTTTTTATTCCCATGAGCTTAGCCATACCAAGATCTCTCATTATAAATCCCATAGGATCAATTACAAATAAAGAGATTGCGCCAAGAACCCTAGAATTAAAAAGCCTGCCATTATTATTCTGGATGTAGCAAGATAATCTAAAAAAACCTTCACCTATTATAGAACCAATTGCAGGAGTAATAATTAGATCTTGCCAACTTGGTATTTCCGCAATAGATTCTAGCCCAAATTCCCAGAAAAAAGTAGAAAAAAGAAATGCATAAAGTGCAGATTCTGCCCAACTAAACCCTGCGGTCCTTGGTTGCATGTAGTAGATAGCACCAGCATAGGGATGTGCAATTATATTAAGCCAAAGATCATCAGGGTCAATAACAGGACCTTGATTAACTTTTTTAAGGTAGTTTTTTCCTAGATTTGCTATATCCTCATCACTCCAATTAGTGATACTCTCTGGTAAAAGGAGTAAGCCTCCAAATGCAATTCCTGCAGTTGCGAGTAATATACCAGTGCTTCCCAATAAATATTTATATTTTGAATCAGGCTTAAAATAAGTAGGTGGCGATAATTTTTCTTCTGTTGCCACCAGAGTATTTGCAAAAAAGAAAAAAATACACACAAAAAAAAAGACTCTTCTGATCAAAAACTTCCTTTAATATCGAGGAATTTATTGTATATAAAGTTTTTTAAAATTATTTAAGGGGAATATATTTTTTCTAAATATTCTATTTTGGCAGTTGTATTTAATAAAAGCATATCTGCAAGGATAAGTGCAAGAAGATGTTCGCATACCACACTACCTCTTATTGCAATACAAGGATCGTGCCTTCCTTTTAACTTGAGATAAACTTGATTCCCATAAATATTTTGAGTTTTTTGAGAAATAAAAATACTTGGCGTTGGTTTAAAATGAACTTTGAGCTCAATTTTTTCTCCACTGCTCATTCCCCCCAATATCCCCCCGTGATTATTGCTTATAAAACCATTTTCATCCATTCCATCATTATTCTTACTTCCGCTGATCTGGGAGCTTTTGCAACCTAGGCCAATTTCTAGAGCCTTAACACCATTTAATCCCATAAATAAGCTACCAATTTGAGAATCTAGTTTATGATAAAGTCCCTCACCTAGTCCTATTGGAATTTTTCCATAAGCTTGTATTAAAGCTATACCTCCTATACTGTCGTGATTTTTTTTTGTTTGAAGAATTAATTTTTTTTGCCTGTTCTCAACATTTTTATCTAAGGAGAAAATTTTACTTTCTCTTGCAAAACAAAAATCAATCTGTGAGGCACTAATTGGACCAACTGCAAAAACTCCACTATGGACAAAAATTTTGAAGTGTTCAAGTAGCATTTTAGCAATGCTTCCAGCACAAACTCTAGCAGCACTTTCTCTTGCAGAGCTCCTGCCTCCTCCTCTATGATCCCTAATTCCATATTTTTTATAATATGTCCAATCTGCGTGAGAGGGTCTAAAAATATCTTTTAATTGGCTGTAATCTTCGCTTTTTGCATCTTGATTATAAATCAGGATTGCAACAGGGGCGCCTGTAGTATAAGAATCAAAAACTCCGCTTAAAATTTCAAATTTTTCAAGTTCTTTTCTAGGGGTTGTAAAGTGTTTGCTTCCTTGTCTTCTATGAAGTTCATTGGAGATTCTTTCCTCATCAATATAAAGTCCAGCAGGTAGTCCATCAATAATACAACCTATGGCCTTTCCATGAGATTCTCCAAAGGTGCTTACTCGAAGCTTTTGCCCAAAGGTATTCATACTACAAGTTTCTTATAGGCAATTTTTGCACATTTTTGTTGTGCATCTTTTTTGCTGGTTCCTAATGCTTGAGCATATTCTTGGTCTTGAATAAAGATAGCAATTTTAAATTGCTTTTTGTGATCAGGACCAATTTCTTCTAAAAGGCGATAATCAGGTATTACACCAAATTTTGCTTGAGTAATCTCTTGAAGGGCTGTTTTATAATCTATAAAAAGGCTTTGTACATCAATTTTTGGATAAATTCTCTCTAAAATTTCATAAGTAATTTTTTTTACTACTTCTAACCCACCCTCTAGATAAATTGCTCCAATTAGAGCCTCAAAGGCACTTGATAAAATAGAGGCCTTATATCTTCCCTCATTAGCCTCTTCATTGGCAGATACTAAAAGATAATTGTGTAATTCTATTGCTTGTGCAAACTTCATAAAACTTTGCTCATTCACTAAGGAAGCTCGCATTTTTGATAAATCACCCTCTTGCTTTGTGGGAAATTTTTTATACAAAAATTCCCCAATTAAAAGGTCAAGTACAGCATCGCCCAGAAATTCTAATCTTTCATTATTGTATTGATTTTTACAACTTTTGTGGGTGAGGGCAGTAAGTAAGAGATTTTTATCTTTAAAGTAATAATTAAGGGTTGCTTCAAGTTTTTGCATTTTCCTCCTTTAGTCTTTGTGCCTGTTCTTTCGCGATTCTATCACATTTTTCATTTTCTGGATGGTTGTTATGTCCCTTAATCCAAAAAGCTTGAATTTTATGGGGCTTAGAGACAAGAAGATAATCTTTCCATAAATCAGGATTCTTTACTTTTTTAAAGTCTTTTTTTATCCACTCTGTAATCCAACTAGAAATTCCATCGCACACATATCTAGAATCGCTATATAGCAAAACCATACAAGGTTCTTTAAGGATTTTTAGGGCTTCAATTACTGCAAGTAGCTCCATACGGTTATTTGTAGTATTATAAACACCCCCACTTATAATTTTTTCCTTGCCTTTGTAGCGTAAAATTGCACAATATCCTCCAAAACCAGGATTTCCCAATGAAGACCCATCGCAAAAGATTTCTATTTGTTTCATAGGGGTTTTTCCAATGGTTTTAAGATAAGATCCATTTCACTTAACTCCTTACAACTAGGGCAGCGCAGAGAATCAAAGGGAAAAATACTTTTGCATTGGTGACAACGATATTCAAAACCTAAACAAGCTTCTTTTTTAGTATGTTTTCTAAAAAGATATAGGATTTCTAATTCAAATATCTGAAAGCTAATTTGTGAATCAAAAAATCCCTTTGCTACAAATACTTCAAAAATTTGGGGATAAGATTCTATATTTTTAGGGATATCTTGAAATTGTAACTCCCAAAGAATATCAATAAAATTTTTTGAAAAAGGAATGCTAAAAATATAATCCCAAAAAGCTTTTAGATCATAAGTTTTTAAGAATCTTAAAATACTTTTATGAAAAAGAGGGTTATTTTCTCCAATTGTTGTAATACTTTTTATCTTTTTTTCAATAGAGATAATATGTGTATTAAGCAAGATCATTAAATAAAAATAGTTTTTATTGTTAGTAAATTTTTGTTTATCTTGCGTTTGAATTTCATCTAAACAATCCAGTGCCTCCAATGCTTTTTGATATTCCCCCATATTTTCATAAGTTTGCATTAGGGAGGACATAATGTTTTCATTTCTTGGATATGTTTTTAAAATTTGTGTGAAAATATCTTTTGCACGCTGTAAGAAACCAGCATCAAGATAGGTATTCCCTAATGCCTCAAGAATATTGATTTTTTCTTTTGAATTTTTTGTAGTTTCTAGCAAGCTTAGATAGATATTAATAGCCATTTGACTATCCCCACTTTGGCTATGTGCTTTTGCAATCAGCATCAAAGAAGGAAGAGCTTTTGGAGAGACCTGCACAAACTTTACTATATCTTGGTTTAAGGTTGTATGCTCATAAGATTTTGCTAAATCTTTAAGAGATTGAGATTTTTTCTGTGCCTTATATTTATTGTGAGAATAATCTAGAAGTGCAATAGTTGCAATAATTCCAATGAGAATGGCTACGCCAAATAGGGGATCTCGATAAAGAAAAACAATACTTTCCATTTAACTTCTAAGATTTATAATCACAGCTTTTTGTTTAATTTTCTCAAAATAATCTTCTAGTATTTTATCTTGGCGCTTTTCAGCTAGTTTTTGTGCGATAAAATTTTTAGCTTGTTGATATGAGATAAGTTCTTCTCCTATTTTATCTTTAACCAAGAAGGCCATATACATACCTCCTCCACCATTAAGAACAGTCGTAAATTGATTAACTTTAGTTGCTGCAAAGACTTGTGCAATTTGCGCAGGAAGTGTATCAAGAGGAATCTTTTCTTGAGCTCTCTCAACTCCTGCTATTGCGGTATTGGGGGTTTTGATTGCTTGTTGTAATGAGTCTATGTTAGTAGAGCTAAAGCGCATTACAACTACTTCTTTGGGCATATTAAATTCATCTTGGTGCAAATTATAATACTCTCGCATCTCATCCTCACCAACACTATTAGTAGAGAGAATGCTTCGCATCAATTCTTGTGTTTGAATTTGCTCCTTAAGTTTTTTTGCAAACTCCTTAGGATTTAATCCCTCTTGCTGCTTTACTTTTTTTAAAAAAGCATCTTTGCTTAGATTGCTTCTTGATGCCATATCAAGAATTTCTCCTTCAATTCTAGAATCTGAAACATCAATTTTTAATCTTTTTACTTCTTGATCTCTAATTTTTTCGGCAATTAATAGATCAATTGCTTTTTGCTTAGTGATTTTGTTTTTCTTTTGTGTTTCTTTTATTTCATAAAGAGTAATAGGGTCTCCATTTACAGTAATTCCAACTCCTGCTATGATATTTTCTTGAGAGAAGGATAAGGAGAATAAAAAAGCAAGTAAAAATAAAAATTGCATCAAACACCTCATTTTAGAAATAGCAACATTTTATCATCAAGAAGTTTATAGACAAAGTAGTATCTAAAACTTCAATCTAATTCCTCCATTTACCTGTGTAAGCGTGGGAATTACATTAGAATCTAGATGGGTATTTAAAATGTTGAGTAATACAAAGACATTGTTTGTAATTCCGACCTCGGTAGTAAAATCAATTTCGTTTTGTCTTGAATTTTTTCCAAAAGAAGTGGTTCCATATGTAATAGAAAAAGAAAATTGTTGGAGTTTAGAACTGATGGTGACATAAAATAAATTTCCATTAGGTTGGGTTTTGATTGCCTTTCCTCCCCAAATAAAAAAGGGCGTGATTTTATCACCCAAGATTCCAAGACTCCCCCATCCAGAACCCTTTCCTGTGTTAATATAACCCGCTTTAAACAAGATAATTTCTTTGTAACCTACAAATGCAGATAGATCTATGGCGTGCGTGTTTGCCTTTCCTGAGAGGTGTTCAATACTATAATTTGCTCCAAACTCTCCACCAAGTTTAATGTTGTTGTTTGTATAATTTCCATTGATTCTGGTTCCAAATGCTGTGAAAACCTCAGGAGCAAAGTAACTAAATGCTTTGATTGTCAAAAGATCTTCTAAGATATCATATTTAGCACCAATATTTGCAATACCAAAAGCATTTTTTGTATTAATTTCTCTAAAATCTGTCATTTGAAAATAGTCAATACGGCCATAAGTTCTTGCCCAAAAAGTTTCAATTAAGAGCCTATTAATAGTTTTATTACGAAACCAAAAACCATCAGCAAGAGTATTAATCCATTCATTATTAATGGCAATTCTCCCTGCTTTGATATTAGTATCTCCATCAAAGTACTCAAAAAAGCTTTCTCCAATAGAGGCTTGATTTTGGTTAAAAAAATCTTTTTGTGTATCAAGATTTCCTGTAGAAGTAATAAGGCGCTTGTGCTGATTAAAAATAGATATGGATGATGCAAAACTAATTGATGCTCTTACATTTTTGTAAAAGCCTGAAGTATATCCCAAACGGATATTTCCAAGTAAGTAGCCACTATTTCCAAGATAACCATAGGTAGCCAAATTATTGGGTGTAAAATTTTGACTCGCACCATGGCTTAGTTTTTCATAATCACCATAGAAAATAAAATCCCCTTTGGTTACCCCATTTTTTAGTGCTTCATCAATATTTTCATAGCAAAATACCCAAGTAACCAATCCTAAAAAAGATAAGATTTTTTTAAACATCTAGTTCCTTAAAACCAAAGATTGTCTAGTAATCTTGTGTTGCCTACTTTTCCGGCAATAAGTGCAAGACTCTCTCCCAATTTGACTGATGTGATATTTTTTAAGTCTAAATCCGTAATTACAAGATAATCTAGCATAACATTTTTTATGTATTTTTTTGCCTCTTCTAACAATTTATGGCTAGAAGTTTCTCCATTGTTAAAGAGTTGTTGTATTGCTTGGAGTGCTTGAGGAATTTCTAGTGCAATTTTTCTTTCTTCCTGTGATAAATAGACATTTCTTGAGCTAAGCGCTAAACCATCAGTATCTCTGATTGTGGGACAAGAAACAATTTCAATGGGTAAAAACATGTCCTGGATCAATCTTTTTAAGATTAGTAATTGCTGTGCATCTTTTTGTCCAAAATATGCAAAATGGGGTTGTGTTAGATTAAAAAGTTTAAGAACAATTTGCAAGACCCCATTGAAGTGATTTTCTCTAATAAAGCCCTCAAGAACATATCCCATTGATTTTGGAGGATTTAGAGTAATCTCATCTTGTTTTTGATAGATTTGTGAAATTGTTGGAGCAAAAATTGCATCAACACCAAGACTTTCACAGATTTTACAATCTTTATCAAAAACTCTTGGATATTTATCAAAATCTTCATTTATTCCAAATTGAGTGGGATTGACAAAAATACTTACAAGCGTACGAGTATTATGTTTTTTAGATTCTAAAACTAAGCTTTGATGACCCTGATGCAGTGCTCCCATTGTAGGCACCAATCCTAAGGTATCATCAGATTTTAATGAAGCTCTAAATTTTCTTACTTCCTCAATTGTTTTTAAGATTTGCATCGGCTAATTTCCTCATATATTTTTTTTACTATCTCTAATGGATTATTGTTTTTATAAATGGGTCGTCCTACCACAATAAAATCTGATTGGTTTAAGAAAGCTTGTTGAATGGTAGCAACTCTTTTTTGGTCATTATTATCTTCATTAAATGGCCTAATGCCAGGAGTTAGGGTAAGAAATTCTTTATTTGTGGAATTTTTTATCATCAAACTTTCATAAACAGAACATACCACACCATCTAGATTGCTCTCATAAGCCATTTTACTAAGATGAATTGTTTGATTATTGATATCTGAATGGTAGATTTCCTCAAAAATCTTAGAATCAAAACTAGTCAGTGCAGTCACCCCCATAATTAAAGGCGGGTTTTTATGCATTTTTAGAGATTGCATTAGTTCTTGCATTGCAACTCTTCCGCTACTTGTGTGAATGGTTAGCATATCAATATTAAATTTAAGACATTCATTAATGGCATCCTGCATTGTATTTGGAATATCATAAAGCTTGAGATCTAAAAAAATCTTAAAGTCTGGATTGATTTGTCTAATTGAATCTAAAAAATCTTTTCCATCTCTGATAAAACTTCTTAAACCAACCTTAACCCACAGTTGTGAAAAGTCTTTAAGCTGTTTTAAGAGTTTGATATTCTCTTCTTTTTGTTCTAGATCTAATGCGACACATAATTTCACTTTTTTCTCCTTATTTGATAGAAGATATAAAACCCAACACAACACAATACAAAAACTAAAAGCAGTATTGTTATGGTGCGTAATTGTTGATGTATCTTTAAATATTCTTGGTTTAGATTCTTGGCTTGGAAGATTAAGAGAATATCTTCTAAGCTATGGTTTTGTAAAAAAATTCCTAAATAATATCCAAATAAAGCTAGGATTATTACCCAAATTGATGCACCAAGTGTGGTAAAAAGACAAAATCTCAAGAGATTCATTTTTGCTAGTCCTGCTGGAAGAGAAATATATTGCCTTACCCCTGGAATTAATCTTCCTACAAAAGTCCCAATTTCTCCATGCTTATAAAAAAAGTCCTCCATCTTTTTAAGCGTTTTTGGTGTAAAAAAGAAAAACCTTCCGTATTTTAAAAGAAAAGATCTTCCAAATTTATAAGCAAGGTAATAATTTAATAAACTCCCAGCAAGACTTCCTAAAATACCCATCACAATTGCAAATAAAAGATGCATTTCCCTTTGTGATGCAAGATAGCCAGCTGGTATCATTATTACTTCTGATGGAAAAGGAAAAAAACTAGATTCAAGTCCCATCAAAAGGAAAATTCCTAAGTAGCCAAATGAGCCAATAAGTTGCGTAAGTATAGAGATGACTTGAGACAATGCTTACTCCTAGAGTTGCTTAAAAGACAGTTTTTTATTTTCATTATTATAGAATATACTTTGGTATAATGGCGGGATTTTTTTAGTAGGGTTTGTTGATGAAAGAGCTATTTGATGGTGTGATAAAATTTCAAGAAGATGATTTTATGCAATATAAAGATCTTTATGAAAGTTTAAAAAAACATCAAGAGCCTCATACTTTATTTTTAACTTGTGTAGATTCTAGAGTGGTTCCAAACTTAATCACAAACTCTCTTCCAGGTGATTTGTTTGTAGTGAGGAATATGGGCAATATTGTGCCACCTTACAAAGAAGATTCTAATTTGAGAGAGGGTTATTTATCTACAACATCTGCAATTGAGTATGCTCTGACAATTTTAGGCATAAAAAATATTATTGTCTGTGGTCATAGTGATTGTGGTGCCTGTAGTGCAATTTATGATGATGAAGCATTAAGCAAAGCGCCTTATGTAAAAAAGTGGGTGGAGCTTCTAGAGCCGGTGAAAAAAAAGGTTTTGGATTTAAAACCAAAGAGTAAAATAAAGCGTATGTGGCTTACAGAGCAACTAAATATAGAAAAACAACTTGAGAATTTAATGACCTATCCTTTTGTAGAAGAAATGTTTGATCGAGGTGAGCTAAGGATTTATGGTTGGTATTATATAATTTCCACAGGTCAAGTTTTTAATTATAATATGATTACAAAGGAATTTAAGCCCATTAATAAGGATAGCAAGCAATGAATAAAATGATTTTACTAAGTGGTCCTTGTGTAATTGAGAGTTATGAGAGTCTAAAAAAAGTAGCACAGGATTTAAAGCCTTTGACCAAACACCCAAAAATTGATTTTTACTTTAAAGCAAGCTTTGATAAAGCAAATCGCACAAGCTTGGAAAGTTTTAGGGGGCCAGGGTTAGAAGAAGGGTTAGAGCTTTTAATGCAAATTAAAAAAGAATTTAATTATAAAATTATTACAGATATCCACGAAAGCTTTCAAGCAAAGAAAATTGCTGAAGTTGCAGATGTTATCCAAATACCAGCTTTCTTGTGTAGGCAAACAGATTTAATTGTTGAGGTGGCAAAGACAGATTGTATTGTAAATATTAAAAAGGGGCAGTTTATGAATCCAAAAGACATGCAGTATTCTGTTTTAAAAGCCCTAAAAACAAGAGGTGGGAATCAAGCCGTATATGAAGAAAGTAAAAAATATGGCATTTGGCTTACAGAGAGGGGTAGTAGCTTTGGTTATGGGAATTTGGTGGTGGATATGCGATCTTTAGTGATTATGAGGGAATTTGCACCTGTAATTTTTGATGCAACTCATAGTGTTCAGATGCCAGGAGGAGCTTGTGGTAAAAGTTCGGGAGATAGAGGTTTTGTTCCTTATTTGGCAAGGGCAGCAGCAAGTGTTGGGGTAGATGGTTTTTTTGCAGAAACGCATTTTGATCCTGATAATGCATTAAGTGATGGGGCAAATATGGTTCCTACAAGTAAAATGGAAAATTTGATAGGAGATATTTTAAAGATACAGGAGGTTTTGCAGTGAATATCATTGAGGGAAAAATTATATTAGATGGGCAAGAGAGAGTGGCAATTGTTGCAAGTAGATTTAATCATATCATTACAGATAGATTAGTTGAGGGTGCAAAGGATAGCTTTTTAAGACATGGAGGTGTAGAAGAACATCTTGATTTAATCTTGGTTCCAGGGGCATATGAAATACCATTTGTGTTAGATCGTTTATTGGCAAGTAAAAAATACAGCGGTATTTGTACATTAGGCGCTATTATCCGTGGAAGCACACCGCATTTTGATTATGTAAGCGCAGAGGCTACAAAAGGAATTGCCAATACTACACTCAAATATCAGACACCTGTAACTTTTGGTGTGCTTACAACAGAAAATATTGAGCAAGCTATTGAAAGAGCTGGTAGCAAAGTAGGGAATAAAGGTTTTGAGGCAATGAGTGGGCTTATTGAGCTAATTAATTTATATAAAAAGATTTGATATGGCAACAAGATCTCAAGCCAGAGAGGCAGTTATTGGTTTATTGTATGCTTATGATAGTGGAAATACAGATATTAGAAAATTAGCACTAGAGATTTTAGAAGAAAAAAAAATACGCAATAAGCAACAAGAATTTGCTTTAGGTCTTTTTGATGGTGTGATTTTGCAAAAGGAAGTTATTGATACACAAATTTCTAAGCAATTAAAAGATTGGGAATTTAAAAAATTAGGTGGTATGGAAAGAGCAATTTTAAGGCTTGGAGTCTATGAAATTCTCTATAGCAGTACTGATAAGCCTGTAGTTATTAATGAAGCCATTGAACTTGCAAAGCATTATGGTGAAGAGATGGCTCCAAAGCTTATTAATGGAATCTTGGATTCGATTGTAAAAAATAGATAATGCTAAAAAAGATTTTTGTTTTTTTAATCTTTATTGGTTTGTCATTTGGAAATGATTTTGATAAAGCCTTGGAGGATTTGATTTTTTTGAATTATCAAATTACGCAAAATAGGCTTTCTCAAAATCTGGATAATATTTCTTTGCTTGAAGAAGAAAAAACCTATGAATTAAAAAAATTAACCCTAGGCCTTCTAACCTCCAAAGATAGTTTTCGCCAAGATATTGATACGCTAACTGCCAAACAAAATAAACTGCGAAATCTTATACAAAAACAAGTTCGTAAAGATTCTAAAACATCATTATTAAAAGAGCATATTGAAATATCAAGTTTAGAACTTTTAAAAATTATGCAGGGGTTTGCGCTTGAACTTCAAGAAAATATTGGTATTTTTTCTCAAGAAAAGGATGTAGTAGAAGTCATTCAAAAGACACTTCAAGAACTGGATAAACAACAGAAATTTGAAAGTCAAAAACCCAATGAAGAAATACAAAGATACCAAGAAACGCTAAAAACTTACAAAGAAATTCTTAACTATTTTCTTGAGCATCCAAGAACCCTACTTCCACAAAATGCCTTTTTAAATTTAGGAGTTGGTTGGATTTTGCAAAAAATTATGGGTTTGGTTCCTATCAAAGGCTCTAGCTTATTTTTTGCAAAGTTATTGCTTTCTATTTTTTCTTTGGTTGTGTTGCTTGCTTGTAGAAGATTTATTGCGCGTTTAATTTTTTCACTGATTAACTTTTTTATGCATCTTTCAAAAAAAGGTGATGAACTCAGAGACACAATCTGTAAAGATATTGTAACCCCTATTACTTATGTGTTGCTTGTAGCAAGCTTTGATATTGCAATTAGTATTTTATACTATCCAAATGTTCCAACTGAAAAGATTGAAGTTTGGTTTGGGGTTTCTTATATTGCTTTGAGTGTTTGGTTTTTTATTACTCTTTTAAAGTCCTATGGAGTGGGATTGATGGGGAATATTCTCCAAAAAAAAGATGGTTTTAGAAAAGAGGCTATTAATCTTATTTTAAAAATTAGTTATTTCATCATCTTTTTAATTGGATTATTAATAACATTAAAGTATCTTGGTTTTAATGTATCCACAATCATGGCATCTTTAGGAATTGGTGGTTTGGCTGTGGCTTTGGCACTTAAAGATATGCTAGCGAATTTTTTTGCTTCTGTTATGCTTTTATTTGAAAATTCTTTTTCTCAAGGTGATTGGATAGTTTGCGATGGAATTGAAGGAACAGTTGTTGAAATGGGACTTAGACGCACTACAATCAGAACTTTTGATAATGCCTTGGTGCTTGTACCTAATTCAGCGCTTGCAAATAGTGCAATCAAAAATTGGAATAGAAGAAAAGTTGGAAGAAGAATTAAAATGAGCATAGGTGTTACCTATGATTCCCCAATGCAAAACTTAAGACAGTGTATTAAAGACATTAAAACAATGCTTCTAGAGCACCCAGATATCGCAAAATCAAATGAAAAGAATATTGAGTTTGATCATTATGAGTTGGCACTTAGACAAAATATCGTATCAATGCAAGATCTATTAGGATATAAGGATAATTTATTTGTAGTGCTCGATACCTTTGAGGATAGTTCGATTAATATCTTGGTTTATTGCTTTAGTAAAAGTGTGGTTTGGGGAGAGTTTTTAAATATAAAAGAAGATGTGATGTTTAAGATTATGTCTATTGTAGAAAAAAATAATTTAAGTTTTGCATTTCCATCACAAAGTATTTATGTTGAAAGTATGCCAAGTGAAGCATTACAACTAGATAAAAATTAAGCAGAACTAAAAAATCACATTTTATTTATTAGATTTTTATATGTAGAGATAATTAGGTGGTACGCCCGGCAGGATTCGAACCTGCGACCTACGGCTTAGAAGGCTGTTGCTCTATCCAGCTGAGCTACGAGCGCGTATGATAAAACGAGTTAGGTGGTACGCCCGAAGGGAGTCGAACCCCTAACCCCCAGATCCGAAGTCTGGTGCTCTATCCAATTGAGCTACGAACGCAAGTTATTATCAAATTTTTTTTCAAAAATGATGGGGTGGATGATGGGGCTCGAACCCACGACCCTCAGAGCCACAACCTGATGCTCTAACCAACTGAGCTACATCCACCACGGTAATAACAACACGATAACTCGCTCTCATGGTCGGGGCGAAAGGATTCGAACCTTCGACCCCTTGGTCCCAAACCAAGTGCGCTAACCAGACTGCGCTACGCCCCGACATTTAAGAAGCGCATTATACTTAACAAATAGGTTTTTGTCAAGGCGGTGGAAGATGAGTTAAGAGTTTATTGAAATAATTTTAGAAAATTTCATACGCAAGTGCCAAAAAGCTCTTAAAAATCTTAAAAAAGATGATATGAGAGGATGTTTATTTAAAAACTGATTCTATTTTGTGCAAGATAAAAGGAGATGGATTATGTTTAAGAACTATCAAAAATTTTTATTTTGGAGAAGTAGCTCATCAGAGTTTTTTTTTATTTTGTGTTGTTTTTATTTTTGTAGTCCTATTCTTTTTATCTATGGAAGATTTTTATTGAGCTTTTATTATTTAGTTTTGTATGTTTTTTTGTCTTTAAAAATAAGGAAAGCAAACCATATGTTGGTTATTTTAGATTTTATTTTTATTGATTTTTGAGATAAATCAATAAAAGGTTAAAAGTTTTTATTTCTTATTGAAATTTGCCAAGAGTGTTTTTAATGGCTTTAATGATGCTTGGGTTATTAAAAATCTTTTTTAGGCCTTTATTATTAGTGTATTGGTTGGATTATTATTTTAGGGCTTAGTTGGATAAAAAAATGCAACTCAGTGAGAGTGTCAGCATAATTGAGGACTTTTTTAGTTTTTAGAGTTTTTTGTAAGTTAGAAGATAAGTAATTTTTATCAAACTATCCTGATTTAAAAGATTGTGTGATTTTATCTTTTGTGTAAGACAAAATAAAGGAGTGGTTAAAACTGATAGGTAAAAATATTTTAAATTTGATTTATTTCAAGCCATTTGGATTTCTAGCTGAAGTTTGTTTCCTTTTTAGTTCTAATTTTAGACTTGAAATATAAAGAGGGTTTTTGATAAAAAATCTTGGCTGACAATAATATTTTTTTGTAATTTTTCAAATAAAAGCATATTTAATTTTATAAAAATTTTTTGATAGTTTTTGTGTCTCTTCATAGCAAGGAAGTATAAGGAAAAATAGAGAAACAAAGGCATAGTGATAGGTGATTAGTGATTGAAATTTTTGATATTGTTAGCATTAAAGATGCGAATTTAATTGATTAATGAAGCATCAATCTAGGGTTAATTTTATAAGAAAGAGGATGGCAGGTGTCCATAAATAAGACTTTAATTTAAAATAAGCCTTGATTCTTTATTTGGCTATAAAAGAAATTTTATAGCCTTTTGATAGGAGATTAGACAAGGAGCGTTGAAAAGAAACTAGCAATATGAAAGCTAATATAAGCAAGCAGATATGCCACAATCGTAGTAAAAGCAAATAATCCAATCACAAATTTTATACCCCCAGTTTCTCTTCCAAAGGTGATGGTAGCAGCAAAACAAGGCATATAAAATACGATAAATGTCAAAAATGCGATTGCAGTTGGCATGGAGATTGAATTTCTAATCGCAGTTTGTAAATCTTCTGAAGATTCATCTTGAGAATCTCCTAAAGAATATAATACGCCAAGAGTGGATACAACTACCTCTTTTGCAGCAAAACCAGTGACTAAAGAAACAGAAAGTCTCCAATCAAAGTTCATTGGGGAAAAAATAGGTTTTAAAAATACGCCTATTTTTCCAGAATAACTTTGCTGTAATAAGATCTCATCCCTTTCATTTTCAAGATCTAAAATCATTTTTTCTTTTTCTTCTTGCGGAATCTGTGAAATTTCTACTTGGTGGATTGATTGTTGGTATTCGGATTGGACTTGCGGATTTTTAGGGTATTGGGAGGCAAACCAAATCAGTATTGCCCCAAGCAGTATAAAGGTTCCAGCTTTTTTAAGATACATCACCACTTTCATCCAAATACTAAACCATACAACCTTATAGCTTGGCAGTCTGTATTTTGGCATTTCCATGACAAAAGGTTCATTATTTCCAGAGAAGATAGTAAGTTTTAGGAATTTTGCTAAAAATAGGGCCATGATTGCACCAAAAATATAAACACCAAATAACACAAGGCCAGCATATTTATTTGGAAAAAATGCTCCAATAAATAAGACATAGATAGGTAGTCTTGCGCTACAACTCATAAAGCCAATTAAAAATAGCGTGATCATTCTTTCGTTTTTGTTTTGAAGAGTTCTTGTTGCCATATATGCTGGAACACTACACCCAAATCCTGTTACAAGAGGAATAAAGCTTTTGCCATGAAGTCCAAACTTATGAAAGATACCATCTAATAAAAAAGCCACTCTTGCCATATATCCAGTTCCTTCTAGTAAGGAGATACCAAGATATAAAATCATAATGAGTGGTAGAAAAGAAATAACCGATCCAACTCCGCCAATGATTCCATCGCCAATCAAAGAAGCGATATCTGCATTTGGGATTGCTGTTTTAATCCAACTTCCAGCAACTGCCATAGACCCTTCTAAAAAATCTTTTAAAGCGCCACCAACAAAAAAAGTGAGCTCAAATAAAACAAACATAAAAAATAGAAAAATAGGAATACCAAGATATTTATTTAAAAAGATAGAATCTAGCTTTTTTGTATGTAAAAACTGCTTGTTTTCATATTTTATACACTCCTTGCTTGCCCCTCTTGCAAAAGAAATAGCATCGTGCTTAAAGATATTAGAAGTATTCTTTTCTTGAGTGAGCTTATAGAGTTTGGAGAGAGATTTTTGTACCTCTGTATTAATTTCAAAATTAGAGGGTTTGTCGTGTAAAAAGGCATAAATATTTTTATCTTGAGAAAGAAGCAAGATAGCAATATCTCTAAAGCTATAATTGGGATTTTCTTCTTGTATGAATTGCTGTATTTCTGGATACTGTCTTTGGTGCATAAAATCTTGAATATGGCGAATTTCTTGTTCAATCACATCGCTATAAAATCTTTTTGCTGGAGTAAAGGACTGGTGGAAAACCTCTAAGATCTTATCTAATAAATGATGGTTTTGATTTGTGATTGCGGTGGTAGGAATGCAATTTACACCAAGGATTTCAGAGAGCAGTTGATGATTAATTTGTATGGATTCTTTTTGTGCTTCATCAAACATATTTAGTGCAATAATAGTTTTTTTCTGTAAGGCCAAAACTTCTGCACTCAGCACAAGATTACGCTCTAAATTTGTAGAATCTACAACATTTAAGATGATGTCATAATCTTGAGAATGTAAAAAATCCTTTGTGATTTTTTCTTCTAGTGTATAGTCATTAAGTCCATAAGTACCAGGAAGGTCAATAATAACAAACTGAGTATCTTTATAGATTAAAGAAGCTTGTGCCTTTTCTACTGTGACACCTGTAAAGTTTCCAACTTTTAGATGTGCACCACTTAAGTTATTGATCAGAGAGGTTTTTCCTACATTTGGTTGGCCCACCAAGGCAATTTTAATTTTTTGCATAAACATTCCCATATTTTTTAGATTTTTAGAGAGCTAGATTATAACTAAGTAATACTAATTCTTACTTTCACTAGTTTTAAGCCAAGTAAAAAATTTTATTTTCTCTAATTTCTGCTTGTTTTTTTGAGATTAAATCACTAATAGTTTTTTTAAAAAGCTTCTTACTCATTTTAAAGGTTTCTTGAATGTCTTGAGGACTTGAATCGTAGTTAAAGTTTAAAACTTTGTTCTTTTTAAGGACTGAGATTAGATGCTTTGTAGAATCTAAATAATCAAGTTTAAGATCTAATTTTCCATCTTTGCGAACCTTTTTAATTAAAACATCAATGGGCTCTAGCATTTGAACTGGAGCTTTTAGCTCTTGCTGATATAAGATTCCATAATACTGATTATCTACAACACAGCCAATGCCAAGAGGGGTTTTTTCAAAACCAAAAGCGGGCAGTTTTAAATATTTTTTTCTAAAATTATAAAAAGGTTTTAAAAAATTTTTTACTCCAAGCTTTGCAATTAATCTTTTTTGTTTATCAAGAGTGATAAATACACATACTTTTTGATTTATAACAAAGAGACTTGGATTTTTAGTTGGCATAAAAATATCTTTATCAATCCCAAGATCAAGAAAGCAACCTAGCTTATCAATACTTTTTATTTTTAAAATAGCAATTTGATTGCATTGGGCTAGTGGAGTTTGTGTGGTTGCAACAATTCTATCCTCAGAATCTGTATGAATAAAAACTTTTATCAAATCCCCAATTTTTAGATGAGGTGATAAAAATTTTTTGGGCAACAAAACTTCATTTTGATGCTCATCAACTAAATAAGCACCAAAACTGCTAAAGCGTTTAATATAAAGAGAATTAATAAGCCCTATTTCCATTAGTTATTTATACTCATAGATAAAAGGAACGCCTCTAATAAGCCCAGAATCTGCTATCTTTTTTGTGATATTTTGAACTTTTTTGATCTCTTTTTGATTTGCCTCTTTTGGTTCAAAAGTATTGGCATAAACTTGCTGTAAAAGATCAACTTTTTGTTTTGTATTTTTTAGCTCCTTGATTTTCTCTAAAATATTTGCAGCCTTTTTTTGAGAATCTTGTCCCATATAAGCTACTAAAACCATATAAACATTACTTTCCTTTAATTTTTCATCAATACGGCGTAACTCATCTTGGCAATGTGGGCACATAGGATCAGAAACAATATAGGTAATTTTTTTATTATTTTTTGTTGAGGAATCTAATTTGATTACATAATCATCAGGTATGGATTCTAAAAGTTTGTTAATCGCTGCAGAATTTGCCTGCTTGTCATTTTGCATTTGGATTTTTGATAAAAGACCCTCGATTAATTTTACATCTTCATTGTTTTGGCTGAAAAATATATTTGTGAGTGCAGAGAGCATATTTCCATCTTTGTTGGTTAAAACAGGAATTTGTGTCTTAGAAGTCATATCTTCTAGGATAACTACTTTAAGGTTTGGGTCTAATTTTAGATCATAAACCTCTTTAATGCTTATATCTTGTTGAGTTTTCTCTTTAATAAGTTTTACTAGATTATTTTGCATATTTGCCTGTATGAAGCAAAAAACCAAAGGAAAAATAAGTAGAATCTTTTTCATTATAAAGCTCCCTATTTGTAATATTGAAGCTAGAATTCTACATCAATAAGACAAATCTAAATCAAACAATATAAAGGATGAAAATGATTATTATCCCTGCAAGACTTGCTTCTACAAGATTTCCTCAAAAGATGCTTGCTGATATTTTTGGAAAACCTCTTGTTATAACAACAGCGCTAAATGCTTCAAAAATGGATGATGTGGTTGTGGCATGCGATGATGAAATAATTTTATCTTTGTGTAAAAAATTTAAAATTCAAGCAGTTTTGACAAGTAAGAGTCATACAAGTGGGACAGATCGTTGTGCAGAGGCTTGTAGGATTTTGGGTTTATCTCCCAATGAGATAGTTTTAAATATTCAAGGAGATGAACCATTTTTAGAACAAGAGGTAATTTTTACACTACAAAAAGTTGTTAAAACAAGTAGTTTTATGGCAAGTTTGGCAAAAAATATAGATTTGCAAGAAGCTCAAGATAGCAATCTTGTGAAAGTAGTTTTAAATCAAAATAATGAGGCAATTTATTTTTCAAGATCTCCCATACCTTTTAATCGGGATAGCCAAGATGAGGTTTCTTATCTTGGGCATTTGGGATTATATGGATTTTATAATTGGAGCTTGCAAGAGTTTTGTAAATTAGAAAAAACAAAAATAGAAGAAATAGAAAAACTTGAACAATTAAGGGCGATCTATCATCAAAAAAGCATTAAAATGGCAGTGGTGCAAACAAAGAGCATAGGCATTGATACTCCCAAAGACTTGGAGTTAGCGTTGCAAAAATCTATGCTATAATCTCAAGCTTATTTCTTGGGGGTTTGTGCCTTGTGAAGAATTCTAATGTGATTGGCTATCTTATTTCTTGTGTTGTTTTTGTTGGCTTCTTTTTTGGATGTGCTAAGAATTTTGAGCCCCATACCATTAGCTATTCAGATTTAAAAGAGATTGCTTATGAGGGAGCAAAGAGTTTTTTAGAAGAATATCAAGCAGATGATAAGAAGATTCTTGTAATCTCTGATTTTTCTAATCTTACGGATCAAGATATTGATGTAGAGCTTTTAAGTCGGGTTTTAGCTAGAGAGATTCGAAAAAATAAGAATATTAACCTTACAAACACCATCAGTGGTAATGCTATAAAAGTCGATGAGATGGTTTATGATGCAAGAGAATTAAGAAACGATAAAGAATTTGATTTAAAAACCTTAACAAAAGAAGGCAAGTTGATTGCCCCTGATTTTTCTTTAAGTGGCAAGATTACCCAAAAAGCTACACCTATTGGCAAAGATTTGGCAAAAATAGATTATGTTTTTTTACTCACACTCACAGACATAAGAACAGGGCTAGTAATTTGGGATAAGGATATCATTATCTCAAAAATGGTTCAACCCTCTGAAGTAGTAGTCCTTAAACCTCAAGAGATGCAAGTTCAAACAAAAGAAGAAAATAATAATAAATCAATGATTCAACCCAAGATTCCAACTCAGCAGGAAAAAAAATTTAAAAAAGACACTTTCTTTTTAGGAATGGATGGTGGTGTGAGTTTTAATCGAAATTCAGATGTGGATATTGAGGATAGATTTCCTTATGCCTTTAGAGTTAGGGGAGGGTATATTCATCGATGGAAGCCAGATCTTTCATTATCTTTGCAAGTGATTTATGAAGCATTAAAAATGCAAGAGAGAATTTCTAAAAGATTTAATCATAGAGGCAGGGATGATGATGGAGATGATGGAGATTATCGAGATAAAATTCATCATCAGTTTGGACTAGGGGCAATGTTACAGTATAAAGTTTTATATCTTGGTGGAGGGGTATTGTATGATTTTAATAAAGCAGTGTTGCCCAGTCAAAATATTCACCCCTATTTAGAGAGCGGAATAGTGGTAATGAAAGAGAAGGTGGGGATAAATCTGGGGGTACGGTATGCATTTTCTATTAATAATCCATCTTATGATAAATTTGGGTTAGGAGCATTTTTAGGACTTATTTTTATATTTTAATAACCTCTTTTATTCTTAATAATTGCTATCGCACAGTTTTATCTAAATTTTTAGAATCTAAAAAATATTCTTTTAACCTCTAATTTTTTACATCGTTTAAAAATGGTTAATTTTATTTAAACATTATGATAACTATTATCATAATTAAATTAAAGGTTATCAGAACAATGAAAAGAGTATTTATATCTTGCATTTTTGTAGAGTTGTTGTTGGCGGAAGATTTGAAACAATACAATATTAATCAGGTTGTCACTTCTGCTTCTGGATTTAATCAGGCATTAAAAGATGCACCCGCTTCTATCTCTGTAGTCTCTGGAGAAGAGCTTAAAGACAAGCCTGTGAGAGATTTAGGTGAAGCTGTATCTTTGATTTCAGGTGTTAGTATTGATCAAGAAGTTGGAAAAACCGGTGCTTATAGTATTTCAATTCGCGGAATGCCATCAGATTATACACTTATTCTAATAGATGGAAAAAGACAGAATACAACAAATGTGGGGTTCCAAAATGAGTCTCTTACAAGCTTTATGCCCCCAATTTCTGCAATTGAGCGTATTGAAGTCATTCGTGGCCCTGCATCTACTCTTTATGGTAGTGATGCCATTGGTGGGATTGTAAATATTATTACTAAAAAACAATTGGATAAGTGGGGTGGTAGCCTTATGATAGATACTGTATTACAGGAGAAAAAAACCTTTGGGAATCTTTATGGTATAAGTCTTTGGGCAGGAGGTCCTTTGGATGCAAATAAGAAATGGACTTTATCATTAAGATTAAGGGAACAATATCGAGCAAAGGTTCCAACTAGCGCATTAAAAGTTCTTGGGACAGATGCTGTTATATCTCCAAGAAATGTGGTTGGTTTAAGTCAAAGTAATAATTCCAATCTTGGCTTTCGTGTCGGTTATAATTTAGATAGAGAGAATTATTTATACTTTGATTTTGATCATGGGTTGCAGTGGTATGATAATTCTCAAAATTTATTGGGGGTTGTAAGTCCAAGGGGAGGATATGCTAAAAATTTATTTTTCTCAAGAAATAATCTTATCCTAGCACATCAAGGAACATATGAAAAGGCTAGCACTGATACAAGCATTCAATACAATTCAACCTTAAGTCGCGGTAGGCTTGTTCCAGAAAAATCTGTAAGTGCAGGTAGCCCTTTAATAGGTCAAGATAGAGGGCTTCTTGGACAGGATGTGATTTTGGATCACAAGACTGTTTTTGGGATTGGTGATTTTAGTAATATGACTTTGGGGGGTAGATATTGGTTTGCTTCAGTTTATGACAAAATTATTCCAAATTATTTTGTATATCAGCATAATGTAAGTTTGTTTGCAGAGAATGAAACAAGAATGTTTGATAGTCTAAACCTTACGCTAGGATTTAGACAAAATTATAACTCCGCATTTGGTTTTAATGCTTCTCCAAGGATTTATCTTGTATATGATGCTTTAAAAAATCCAAAATTTGGAAATTTGATTCTTAAGGGTGGGATTTCTACTGGCTATAAAACACCAAGAATTCCTCAACTTGTTGCAGGTGTGAATGGCTTAACAGCACAAGGCACAGTACAAACTTATGGAAATCCAGATTTAAGACCAGAAACCTCTATTAATTATGAGGTGGGAATGTTTTATGAAACAAGCCTCATTGAGCTATCTTCAACATTATTTTATATAGATTTCAAGGATAAGATTCAAACAGCAAGTGTTGCAAATGGAATGCAAGTTCCTGTGACAGGAGGAGGAATTTGTGTTGCAGCAAATGGAAAAAGTTGCACCTATGATATTAATGCAGATACAGCAAGATCTTATGGATTAGAAAGCTTTTTTGGTTTTAAACCTTATGATATTGGTTATGGAAATATTGGATTTAATCTTTCTTATACCTTTAATAAAACAGAACAAACTTCAGGAGTGGCAAAAGGATTGCCTCTTACAAGAATCCCAGAACATTCACTCAATGGGGCAATTAACTATACAATACAAAATTTTGGATTCTATTTAAGAGGAGAGTTTAAAGCAAAACAACTAAGAACACAGATTGCTACCAAAGGAGGCACAGGTGTGGGAAGCCTAGGAGAATTAGAAAATTTTCGAAGGAATAATCCTGGGTTAAGTGAATATTACAAGCCTTATTTCTTACTGCATTTAGGTGGCAATTATAGAATTAATAAGAATTTAAAATTGCACTTTGGAATTTATAATCTTTTAGATCAAAACTTTGTAGATTATGTCTCTGTAACAAGTGGAAATTCGACTTATTATTTAAATAATTACAATTATGTTAGAGAAGGGAGGAGGTATTATCTTTCTTTAAATATGGATTTTTAAATCATAATGATATAATTGGCCTTTTTAAAATAAGGTTTTGTGATGTATTATGCTTATGATAATTTTTTAAATGATTTAAAAGTTTTAAAAAAACAAATAGAACAATCAATAGGAATACCAGATGCCCTTGTATGTATTGCAAGGGGTGGTATGACATTAACACATATGCTAAGTCTTGCTTGGAATATTAGGTCGGTTTATAGTTTAAATGCAATCTCTTATAATGATCACAAGGTGCAAAGCTCTTTAATATTAGAAAACATGCCTAATATTAAACAAGAGCATAAAAATGTTTTGGTTCTTGATGAAATTGTTGATAGTGGTGAAAGTTTAGATGTAGTATTGCAGAAATTAAGAAGTGAGTTTGTTGGGACAAAATTTTCATCAGCTGTGATTTTTCAAAAAAATAATGCAAAGATTAAAGCAGACTTTTTTATAAGAGAACCTGCAGAATGGGTTGATTTTTTCTGGGAAGTTGATTTGCTTAAAAGTGAGAAAGATGAAAAATAAAACTTTGCATTTAATCTCACTTGGATGTACCAAAAATCTAGTAGATTCAGAGGTAATGTTAGGGAAACTAGCAAGTTATGAGATTATTCAAGATTATAAACAAGCAGATGTCATAATTATAAACACCTGCGGCTTTATTCAATCTGCCAAAGAAGAGAGCATATCAATGATTTTGCAAGTTGCACAAGATAAAAAGAAAGATGCATTGATTGTTGCAAGTGGATGCCTTACTCAAAGATATCAAGAGGAGCTAAGAAAATTAATTCCAGAGATTGATATCATCACAGGTGTTGGAGACTATGATAAGATTGATTTAATGATAGAGCAAAAAAGAGGAATTGTCTCAGAGGATGTTTTTTTAATAAATGAAGAAAAAGAGAGGATAATTACAGGCTCAAATATCCATGCTTATATTAAAATTTCAGAGGGTTGTAATCAATCTTGTAGTTTTTGTTCTATTCCAAGTTTCAAAGGAAAATTAAAAAGTAGAAGTATAGAATCTATTTTGAAGGAAATAAAAAATTTATGTGAAAAGGGGTATAGAGATTTCACTTTTGTGGCACAGGATTCCAGTTCTTTTTTAAGAGATAAAAATCAAAATAATGGATTGATTGATTTAATTAAAGCAGTAGATAAGCAGAATCTAGCAAGAAGTGCAAGAATTTTATATCTTTATCCCTCAACAACTACTTTAGAATTAATTGCTACAATACAGCAATCTAAAATTTTTCAAAATTATTTTGATATGCCTATACAACATATTTCTCAAGCAATGCTTTCGCGTATGAAAAGAGGGATTAACCAACAAAAACATAAAGATCTATTAAAAGCAATGAGAGATGTTGAAGGAAGCTTTGTTAGAAGTACAATTATTGTAGGACATCCTCAAGAAAGTCAAGAAGAGTTTTTAGAACTCTGTGATTTTTTAGAAGATTTTGTTTTTGATCGCATTAATATTTTTGCTTTTTCTTCTGAGGAAGGAACATTGGCGCACAATATGGATGGCAAGATTCCAACTAGGGTTATCAATAAAAGAATCAATCAGATTAATAAGGTTATTAAAAAACAACAAGAGCAATTACTGCAAGAAATGGTTGGAAAAACATATGTTGCAATTTTGGAAGGAAAGAGCGAGATTAGTGAGTTTTTTTATAGCGCAAGATTGCTTAACTGGGCACCAGATGTTGATGGTAGTATTCTTATTAATGACAGCGATTTGGATGATTTAGTATTGGCAAGTGGTTATTATGAGATAGAAATTAGTGAAATCAAAGATGATTTGATTTTTGCTAAAGTATTAAAAAAGCTTGATTGATTTTGGTGTTTTAGAATCTAAAAAGAACTTATTGGGTTTTTCTGCTGGAGTGGATTCAACAGCCCTTTTTTTTATGCTTTTAGAAGCTGGGGTTGATTTTGATCTTGCAATGGTAGATTATAAAGTGAGGGAACAATCACAAGATGAAGTTTTGTATGCAAAACAATTAGCTCAAAAATATCAAAAAAAACTTTTTTTGCATCAAGCCCCTAAAATTAAGAAAAATTTTGAAAATCAAGCCCGCATTATCCGCTATAAATTTTTTGATGAAGTGATTAAAAGCAATGGTTATGAAAATTTAATTCTTGCACATCATTTTAACGATAGATTAGAGTGGTTTTTAATGCAATTTTTTAAGGGATGTGGATTAAACACCCTGCTTGGGTTTAATGAAATTGAAGAACGCAAAAATTATAAGATAGTGCGTCCTTTGATTAATACATCAAGAGATGAGATATTGGATTTTGTAAAAAAATATCATTTTTTTGAAGATTTAAGTAATCAGGATACTAAATTTTTAAGAAATAAGATTAGAAAAGCTTATGCAACTCCAATGATAAAAGAAAATAAGCAGGGTATTTTAAGGAGTTTTGAATACCTTTTGCAAGAAAAAAATATCCTTTATCCAAAGGAGGATATTTTTAGCATTGGACATATTTTTTATTTTAAAAAATCCTCCTTGATAAATAATCTCTCAATTATTGATAAGTTATTAAAGAGACTTGGTTATGTTTGGAGCAAAGAGCAAAGAAAAGAGGTTCAAAAACAAGATTTTAGCATTTGTTTAGGATCTAATTTTCTTATAGATTCTAATCAAAATTATATTTTTGTTGCAAAGATTAGATATCCACATATCATACTAAATAAGGATTTTAAAAATTGGGCTAGAAAGGCATTTGTGCCACAAAAAATAAGAAAGGAATTTTTTGGATTATTGCAGGAGAAAAAAATTATCTTAAAAGATTTGTATTTTAATTTTTGATTTTTGTTCTCTAAAATTAAAAATGAGACTATAATTCTAGCGTTGTAAAAGTATATTAGTTAAGGAGATAGAGTGATGCAAGAAGAAAACAGACCTATGGAATATGATTATTCTATAGCAAAACTATTTTTGTATGCTATGTTGGTGTTTGGTTTTATTGGAATGCTAATTGGCGTGATCTTAGCTCTTCAACTTGCTTTTCCTAGTCTAAACTATATAGCAGGAGAATATAGCATTTTTGGAAGACTTAGACCTTTGCATACCAATGGAGTAATCTATGGCTTTACTTTGAGTGGTATTTGGGCTGCTTGGTATTATTTAGGACAACGTGTTTTAAAGATTACCTATCATCAGCATCCATTCTTGAAGTTCATTGGATTGTTGCATTTTTGGGTTTATGTTGTTTTATTGCTTTTAGCAGTAGCCAGTCTTTTTTTAGGTTTAACACAATCCAAAGAATATGCAGAGCTAATTTGGCCACTAGATTTGCTTGTCGTGCTGGTTTGGGTTTTGTGGGGTATCAGCCTATTTGGTAGTATGGGGGTTAGGAGAGAGCAAACGATTTATATTTCATTATGGTATTTTATAGCTACCTTTACAGCAATTGCAGTTTTATATATTTTTAATAATCTTGCTGTTCCTACTTATCTTGTAGCAGGTGTAGGAAGTCTTTGGCATTCTATTTCAATGTATGCTGGAACCAATGATGCAATGATTCAATGGTGGTGGGGTCATAATGCTGTGGCATTTGTATTTACTTCAGGTATTATTGGGATGATTTATTATTTTTTACCAAAAGAATCTGGACAACCAGTTTTTTCTTATAAGCTTACTTTATTTTCTTTTTGGAGTTTAATGTTTGTTTATATTTGGGCAGGAGGTCACCATCTTATTTATTCTACAGTTCCTGATTGGATTCAAACACTCTCTTCTGTTTTCTCTGTAATCTTGATTTTACCTTCTTGGGGAACCGCGATTAATATGTTATTGACTATGAGAGGGCAGTGGCATCAACTCAGAGAATCTCCACTGATTAAGTTTTTAGTTCTTGCATCCACATTCTATATGCTTGCAACTCTTGAGGGACCTATTCAATCTATTAAGTCAGTGAATGCATTAGCGCACTTTACAGATTGGATTATTGGGCATGTTCATGATGGAGTATTGGGATGGGTAGGATTTAGTATTATTGCTGCAACTTACCATATGACTTCAAGAATCTTTAAAAAAGAAATCTATTCTAAGAAGAATATTGAAATACAGTTCTGGATTTTAACAATTGGCATAATCCTTTATTTCTCAAGTATGTGGGTTGCGGGTATTACGCAAGGTATGATGTGGAGAGATGTGGATGAGTATGGAAATCTTGCATATCAATTTATAGATACAGTGAGTGTGTTGCATCCATACTATGTGATTAGAAGTGTTGGTGGATTGCTTTATCTTACAGGATTTGTAATGTTTGTTTATAACATTATAATGACAATTACTGCATCAAAGAAATTAGAGCGTGAGCCAGACTATGCTACGCCTATGGCTGTTTAAGGAGGAACTAAATGTTTAGCTTTTTAGAAAAAAATCCATTCTTTTTTACAGTAGCATTTTTAGCTGTTTTTTCGGTTGCAGGTATCGTGGAGGTTTTGCCAGATTTTACAAAATCTGCACGACCAATTGAGGGGCTAAAACCTTATTCTGTTTTAGAAACTGCAGGAAGACAGGTTTATATTAAAGAGGGATGCTATAACTGTCATTCTCAACTTATCCGAGCATTTCCATCTGAAGTTGATAGATATGGTGCTTATAGCTTAAGTGGTGAATATGCTTATGATAGACCTTTCTTATGGGGTTCAAAGAGAACAGGTCCAGATTTACATCGTGTTGGCGATAGTAGGAGTACGGATTGGCATGATAATCATATGTGGGAACCAAAGGATATAGTACCTAATTCTATTATGCCTGCCTATAAACATTTGTATGTGAAGAATAGTGATTTTGAGACAGCCTATGCTGAAGCTTTTACACAAAAGAAAGTTTTTAATGTGCCTTATGATGTTGAGGGTGGAGTAAAGCTTGGTGATATAAATGAGGCAAGAGAGCTTTTTATGAAAGAAGCAGAAGAAGTTGTTGCTGATATGAAGAATCAAGAAGTTAAAGAGGCCTTTAAAAGAGGTGAAGTCAAAGAAATTGTTGCTTTAATTGCTTATTTGAATTATCTTGGACAAAAAAGGATATCAAAGTAATAAGGTGTTGAGTTATGTATGATCTAAGTTTTATACAGGGGATTGCTTATTTTGTAATTACAATTTTACTTGTGATATTTCTCTATAGTTATATTTTTAGCATTTACAGAAGAGAAAAAATGGGTAAGCAAGACTATGAGCGCTATGCAAATCTTGCTTTGAAAGATAACTTAACTGATGAATTAGTAGAGGAAAGAAAGAAGTAAAGGAGTAAATATGGGATGGCTTGATGATAAAGTTAATTTAATAGCTTTAATTGGTGCAGTTGCAATTTTATTTTTAACGATGTTTTTTACATCCTATTATATTAGGAAAATGCGAGACAGCAAAGCAGAAGGTAAGCTCAAGGAGCACGGATGGGATGGTATTGCAGAGTTTGCAAATGATATTCCTATAGGATGGGTTGTTGGGTTTATTGTAATCATTATTTGGGGGTTGTGGTATGTATTTTTAGGCTATCCACTTAATTCTTACTCTCAACTTGGGGAGTATAATTTAGATAGACAGGAATATAATCAAAAATTTGAAGATAAGTGGAAAAACCTTTCACAAGATGATATGGTAAAAATGGGTCAGAGCATTTTTTTGGTGAAGTGCTCACAGTGCCATGGAGTAAATGCCGAAGGAATTAGTGGAAGAGCTCAAAATCTTACTAGGTGGGGTAAATATCAAGGTATTGAGGATACAATTCATCACGGTAGTAGTGGTTTAGAATATCTTGCAGGAGAAATGCCAGCAGTTGATATGAATCCAGAAGATGCTAAGATTGTTTCTCAATATGTAATGTCAGCAATTTCTGATTTGCATATGAAATTTGATGGTTTGGATATCAAAAAAGGAAAAGAGCTTTGGGATAGCGCTTCTTGTTCTTCTTGTCATGGTGAAGATGGAAAAGGATTAGATGGTTTAGCAGTAGATCTTACAAAATATGGAACTACAGAGTTTTTGAAAGAAATATTGGCAAAAGGAAAAAAAGGACATATCGGTAAAATGCCATCTTTTGATTATGCAAAATTTAGCGATATACAAATTAAAGCATTAAATGCTTATATAAATTCTTTGCAGCCACTTGATGAGTAAAAAGGAGATTTAAATGAATAGATTATTTGGATTAAATGGATTGCTTGGACTTTTGATTGCAGTAGCTTTGGTTATAGGAATTGTGATTGTTCTTGGATATATTGGAGTGAATATTCAACAAAGAGAGGCTAATAATTATTATAGCCTTGATATTGGTGCTATTGAGATGAAAGATGCTAAAAATTCTCAGCATTACAAATTAACCAAGGAGTAAGGATGAAATTTACAAAAATAGAAATCATCTTAGCGTGTCTAATTGTTCTTATGATAGTTGGTTCTTTAATTATTCCATTGATTTCAAATCTTTTATTTGTGGTGTAATTTTTGATGCTTTTTTTTAAAAGGTTGGTCTTAGTTTTTTGTATACCTCTTTTTATATTTGGGGATGATTTTGTTATTGGGGATAGGGAGTTGATTAATCAAAAAACCTTTGACCTGATTAACAAAATTGGGGGAGAACTTTTTCAAAAGACAAAGATTTCTACCTATGTTTTACTACAAAATGAGAGCTTTTCTAGGGAAGAAAGACGACAATATTTGAAACAAGTTTCTCAAAATCTTCATTCCCCATTTGCTCTTATCTATTTTTTTAAGCAAGATAAAAAGATAAATTTTTTGTTTACACAGGACTTGGAGGATCTAGTAGATGCTGATGAAATCTATAAAGATTATATTGTTCCTTTTTTGCCTGTAAAAAAATCTGACATCTTGGATCAAAGTAGGATTTCTACGATTGTTTTAAATGGATATATTCATCTAGTGGATACTTTAGCAGATATAAAGGGTGTAAAAATATCTAGTAATATTGTAGATAAACAGGGAGAGGCACTTGCAAAGGTAGCAACAATTGCAATAAAAGTTATGTTGTTTATTCTATTGGCTTTTATTGTATGGTTTTATATAATTAGGAGAAAGCGTTGAAAAAGACTTTCTGGCCGTTTGGGATTTTGCTTATCATATTATTTGGTATTTGTCTTTTGGTAGCTTTGGTATATATTTCTTTAATCCAACCTAATTTAAATGATAATTCTTATATGCAAAAGTATCGAGATGTTGATAAAAATATCAATGTTTTACTTGAAGATAGCAAGATATTTTTAGATGCTTATGAAGCTTATCTAAGTGTTGATACTCAGGTGTATGAAAAAGATAAGTTACTGCCTCCTTATCTCATTAGGGCTAAAAAGATTGGTGAAACATCTTTGGATGATAGTCTTGGAATGCAAAATAAGCTTTATTTTTCCCTTGTCCCAAAACAAGATCAAATACAAATAAAAATTCTTCAGTATCAGGTATTTGCAACTCGTTATTATGATAAAGACTATAATAATCGAGCAGATTTACTAATTCAAGCATCACAACTCCAATCTTTTGATTTTAATCCAACAAAACAGGGACGCTATAAGATAATAGTGGAGATTACCTTTTTATACAACCAAAGAGAATCTAAGGTTTTTTTACAGAGGGATTTTATTGTTAAAAACTAATGCATTTATTATTCCAGAGCTTCTTTTGGCTATATCTCTTATTTTCTTTTGTCTTTATTTATTCTCTAATTTTTCTAAGCAATATAACATCTCATTAAAATATATTAATCATCTTCAAAATATTACTAAGGCACAAGTTGCATTGATTAAAAAGCAAGATGTTTTAGAGATCCCAATACAATTGCAAACAAAAAATCTTATCTGTGAGGCAATACTTATAAAAAATCATCCAAATTCAAGCGTGATTTTTCAGAGCTATGAAGTACAAGAATGTAGATGAGGGCTTTTATACTTTTAGAATTTATTTTTGGAATCTTGATTTTAGGAATTATAAGTATAGTTTGTGCAAAATTGCTTTTACAGCTTAAGCAAAAAGAAATCTTTACACAAAATTTTACTCAACAAAATATACAAATACAAAATACATTGTTACAAATTACTAATATTTTAGCAGAGGCACAAGATATACAGATAAAAGATAATGGCTTATTTTTTCTTCAGGATAATTTAAAGCATCAAATTCTAATGAAAGGGCAAAGGGTATTATTTGATGAAGTAATCTTATTGGATTTTGTAGAAGAGTTTTTAGTCAAGATATTTCAAACAAATCTTTTGCTTAAAATTTGTATGAGTAAAATCTGTCTAGAAAAAGTAATTCTGCAGTATGGAGATTAAATATGAAGGCTTATGGAATGGTATATGCCTTATTGCTTTTATTGGCAGTGACCTTTTCAAGCCAAATTGTTTTAAAGTATTTTGGAGCAAGTCTTGATGTTGGGAGTAATTTTTATGGGAGTTTGCAGAATGAAATTTATATGAAAAATGTTTATGAAATTGCTAAAAAATGTTTAGAAAAATATGATTTTAATTTGTGTTGGGAAGATGAGATGGTATTTGATCATTTTAGTGCAAGTTATAGACTTTTTGAACAAGAGGATTCTTATAAAATAGAGATTGTCCTATTGCATAAAAATCCTAGAAATTTACATATAATAAGAAGTTTTACAAATAAAATAATAAAGAAACAAGATGCAAGATTTATTAACCCAGTGTAATGACTTTCTAAAAGATGGGGTTAGCGACATCTATATCCACACAAATCAAAATTTGATATATAAGCTACAAGGAAAGCTGTTAGAGGGGCAATTTATCAGCAAGGAAACAATTGAGAATTTTATACAAACTCATCTTTCTTGTTTTCAAAAAGAAGCTTTTTATCAAGGAAAAGAGCAGGACCTTGGTATCAAACATAAGCAATATTTTATTAGGATGCACCTATTTTTATCACAAAACAATCCCGCATTGATTTTGCGCTTACTCCCCCAAAAAATTATTGATGTTTTACATTATCAGGAGTTTTTAGGTTTTAAGAATCTCTTAGATCAAAAAGGTCTAATTCTAATTACTGGAGCTACAGGGAGTGGAAAAACAACAACTGCAAATGCATTGCTTCATTATATCAATACTAATTTTTCTAGACATATAGTTTGTGTTGAAGATCCAATAGAATTTATGCACAATAATCAAAAAAGTTGTTTTACTTATAGAGAAGTAGGAAAGGATACAGAAAGTTTTCAGAGTGGAATTATTAGTGCAATGAGACAAGATCCAGATGTAATTTTTGTAGGAGAATTAAGAGAGAAAGAAGCAATTCTTTCTGCCCTCCTTGCTTCTAAGACAGGGCATCTTGTGATTGCTACAATTCATGGTAAGGACAGCACAAGCGCATTGATGAGGTTTTTAAATACTAGTAATGAGAAATCAGATGAGATTGCAGAGAGTTTATTGGCTATCGTTGCTCAGCAAAAACTAGAAAATCAAAAATTTATTTTTGAAGTATTATTAGCCAATCATGCAGTTAAAACTTTAATAAAAGAGCAAAAATTTCATCAAATCCAAAATCAAATTTTTTTATCT